>WTJY01000489.1 GCA_011524645.1 Anaerolineales bacterium
GTTATTTATATTTGGCTCAAAACATTCTTCGATTGTAATTGGTGTACTAATAAAGCTCTTCAAAGGATTAGGGAACCTTTTTACGAATATATTTCGTATTATTCAACCAGAAGAATAAGGGCGCCTCACGGCCGGTACGCCAAATCAGCCTGTATCAAACAATGATTCGACGGCGTGTCACAATCAGTCTGACTGTTAACCGTCAAAAAATGATGTGAATGCAAAATGTAATCAATTCGTACCAACGGAAACCACATAGGACGGCCGTAAAGATCATAAACAGGGAATGAAAAGCCAAACCCACGTCCAGCTGACACATGGGAATCGATCAAGGTTTGCGTTAAATCACTATAAATTTCTGTTTCTGCACTCAAGTTAAAATCACCCGCTAAAATAACTGGCCCATTAAGGAAGTTAATGTATGTTGTCAGTTGTGCAAAATCTTTTTTGTGCTGGCGATGATCGATCCCAGATGGCAAACGGCCGACCCGCAACACATCAGGTGGTGCAGGATGGATTAGTAGCAGGTGCACCATCCCACTGGGCGTAGTAACCTCTGCATGCAAAGAAGGGCGACCATTGTTGCTGTCCTCCAGCCAAATCTCCTGTATCGAAACGATTTCAAATCGACTCAGCAACAAAATCGTTGGGTTTTTGTCTGATCGAGCTGAAAAGGGATAAGACTGACTCAATTTTTTTGTCAGCAACGGCTCAATATCTGGCGTAAACTCGACGAGTACCAAAAAATCAGCTTCTAATTGGTTAATATACCGCTCTTTTTCTGACAAACTGGAAACACCAGGACCAAGATTAAAGCTAACAACCTTTAAATCGGTCGCTTGCTCTCCCCCATTAAAAGAGATGAATAGTCCGCCCCAGCGCCAGCAAAAAAGCAACAGCAGCGATACACAACATGCCCAAACCAAGGGCGATTTCGCGACCAAAGCCCACCCCAACAAAAAAATAACGGGAGCAAACAAAAACGGCAACGCAACATAAACAAGTTCAAGCAACGGAACCCAGCCAGACAAAAGAGGTTGGCCAATAATCAGTACAACTAAACTCAAGCTATAGACAATAGCTGACCCATTCAAGGCTCGTTTCATCATCTCTCTAAGGCCGGTATCGGCTCACCCCACCATCTGTCACGATCCAAAATGTCCCATCGGCCGTGATCTCAATCGCTAACACATGGTTACTCGCTAAACCATCGGCCGCCGTAATCTGACGCCAGCCATCATTATCTGGGGTAAACAGGCCGTATCGGGTCCCAACCCACGGCCGACGTCGCTCATCCAAGGCCAACGCCGTAACCCCTTCCACCCCCACCTGATCAGGAGCTAAAGTCACCGCTTCACGGCCGTTCCCCGTCGCATCATACAAATTAAGATCATCCGCAAACCAAATCTCATCATTCGGCGCACGCCCCACCGCCTGCAAACGACGCCCGCGCAAATGCAATACCGGCCAATCAAACGCCTCAGCTGTGCGATCCCACTGGAGCGCACCTTGATTCGCCGTTCCCCACCACAGATCACCACTTGCCCCGTCAACTATCCCCCCCAACACATCCAAAGATTCTCCACGGAACGGCAACATCTCACAGATCTGTCCCGTAAACTGCACCACCCCTTGATCCGCTCCCAGCCAAATCATATCTTCTTCGATCACAATATCACGCACTTCCGAATTAGCCAGCACCTGCTGATACCGCAACCACGGCCGTTCTTCTCCCCCCACAAAGCGATAAATCCGGCCGTCCCAACTCGCTAGCCAAACCGACCCATCCGGATGGGCCACAATCGCCCGTACAGCGGGCATGGTTAAACGATAATCATCCGGCTGATAAAGCAATTCATCAGGGGCCACACGCCCAAATTCACCAAAATAGGTCCCAAACCAAATGCGACCCTCATCGGTCACAGCCAACGTTTGCACGATATCTCGGCGTGGTTGAAAGGTGCTCGGATGCCCATTATTAGGCGCATCTGGATCAATCACATTGTGTACGATGTCCCAACGGTCGCTGTCTTCATTAAATACGGAAAATCCGGTCCGCGCACTGCTATACCCCACCCACACACGGCCGTCCGGCCCGACCGTCAATGTAGTCGTATCGGTAATCGCCAACCCATCTTCAACCCCAAACACACGCCATTCCCCATCTTGCAACCGAGCCACACCGGAAGCGGTGGTGACCCAAAGAGCACGATCTGTCGCCACAAATCCATCCGTATACTCAACAGTCGATAAATAAGGAACGCGGATCAACTCACCAGCAACCCAATGGAACAATCCTTGATCGGTCACCAGCCAAAAAGAGCCGGAAGGTGTTACCGCCACGCGGCGAATCTCTTGCGCCAGTTCTAGAACCCAACGGCCGGTTTCTTCATCCAATCGATACAATCCTTCAAATAGCCCCACCCAAACAGAACCGCTTTCGTCGATTACTATTTGGCGCACATGCTTGGTTTCACTCGGCCAATCGGCCGTAAAATGGGTCCAAGCCAGCGTCGCCGGATCATAAACAGCCGCACCTTCCCCACCCACAAACCACACACGGCCATCCGGCCCTAAATCACCATCGATAATATGATCGAACTGAACCCCGGCCGTTTCACAAGCAACCTCTTGCCAACTCTCCGTAACCGGATCAAAGTAGCGCAACCCATCCGCCGGAGACCGTAGCGCCGCCCAAACATACTCATCTCCCAAAGCCAAGGCTCGCACATCCCCCACAGGGTCCGTTTCCCAGCGATCTTCAGCCTGATTCCAACGACTAACACCGGCCGAGCCAGCCAGCCACAAATCTGAGCCAGCCTCGAGCAAATCGTAAATTTCTGTACTCGGGAAGGTTTCTGGCCAGCTCACCCTGTTCCAATCCCTTTGATGCTCCCACAGTCCATCGGCCGTCCCCAGCCACACCCGCCCCTGTTGACGTGTCATAAATTGAGTCGCCTGTCCACCTAAATCTAAAACGGCCGGACCAGCCCCCACCCCATCAAAACGGTCTATTTCAGCCAGCACCGTTTCCCCTTGAAGATAACTGACAAAAATCGAGCCATCATCGGCCGCACCAATTTGATTGATCGGTAAATCGCGCAATCCCTCTTTGACCGTATACCATGTCCAACGATCCATATCATCAACCATTAAAATACCGCTCGGCGTCGCTCCCCAAATCCGGCCGTCCGGCGATTGAGTTAAATCGCGAATATCGGGATTCACCAACCCGTCTGCACGCGTAAACTTTTGCCAATCTCCCTCAGTAAAACGCCACACACCGTCAGACACCGCCACCCAAACCCGACCATCAGGCGAAAGAAGCAGGTCTTGAATATCGATAGCAGAAAAATCTAACAGATGAAAGCGCACCGGTCGCCACTCGTCCCCTGCAAAACGAGCTAACCCACGCGGTGTTCCCGCCCAAACGACACCGTCACGCCCGACCTCAATCTGTGATATTTGCTCGCTAGGCAACCCATCATCGGCCGTGTAAACCTCCCACTGTCGGCCGTCATAGCGGCCGATCCCATGATCGGTCCCCACCCAAATCATCCCGTCCCGTCCCAAAGCGACACCGGTCACTCGATTACTGGGCAGACCATGCTCAGAAGCGAAATGAACTGTCTCATCCGTATCGGTATCGAGCACCAACAGCCCCCCGTCTGTACCGATCCAGCGCAAATCGCCGGTAATCAATACATCCCGCACGCTCGAAACAGTGGTAAAGCTGGTAAAATCAGGCTCGATCACACGGGGCGTGGGCAAGACGAGCCACTGTAACGAGCTGGAAGGGGCGGCCGGAGTGGCATAAAAGGCGGGCGAAGCTTGCACCAAGAAAATCCCGATCCCTCCGCAAAATAGCAAAAATATCATTCCCATACCGCCAAGGACGGCCCATACCCAAGTCGGTTGTTTTGTTCTAATTTCAGTCTGTGACATGATAATTGGTTGTTTTCAAAAAATTTAAAGCTGAAAACAAAGACGTTGACAGGTCGAATAATCAATTATAAGCTCCGCTCTATGATCAGCGTAAATTTTTAATACCTTCTCGATAAAACAAATCAAACCTATGAGCGACTCTTTACCAGCCATTGTGGTGGTAGCCTATAACCGCCCGCACAGCTTGCGCCGCCTCCTTTATTCGATCCAGCAAGCTATTTTTCTCGATTCCGACATTCAACTCGTTATTTCGATTGATGGGGGTGGCACCACCCACGAAGAAGTCAAAAAGGTCGCGGCCGACTTCGTTTGGTCCCACGGCCGTAAAGAGATCATCTCACACAGCACCAATTTGGGGCTCATCGATCACATCTTTTGGTGTGGCGATCTATCCCAAAAGTTCGGCCGAATAATTCTGCTCGAAGATGACCTAGTTGTCTCCCCCACCTTTTATGACTACGCGACAAAATCGCTCGACCGCTATCAATCTGACCCCCAAATCGCCGGAATCTCGCTCAACGCCCTCTGGTTTAACGGATTTAACCAATACCCATTCACCCCGCTACAAGACAGTGGCGACGCCTATTTTATGCAGATCGCTTGGTTTCAAGGGCAAGCATACACAGCCGCCCAATGGGGCAAATTCCGCCAGTGGTCACAAGCAAACCCACAGCCGGTCACAGCGGCCGATCCGATGCACCTCGCCTTTACCCGTTTCCCTCAAACAGATTGGTTCCCCCACAAAACACGTTACTTGGTACAAACCGGCCGTTACTACCTCTTTCCTCGCCAATCTCACACCACCAACTTCGGCGATCAAGGGACCCATTTCAGCCATCACACCGATTTTTTCCAAGTCCCCTTGCTCATGCGCCCCAACCGATACCATTTTCCAGCATTCCGTGACTGTTTGGCGGTCTATGACTCGTTTCAGGAGCTTTTGCCTAACCGTCTGCAACAAATCGCCCCTCAGTTAGCCGATTTTGATTTTGTGACCGACATATACGGAGAGCGTGATCAGCCACGTATCCCAACCCCTTATGTATTAACCGGTCAACCAACCACGGTCGCGATCCAAAAATATGGCTTAATCATGCGCCCCCCCGAAGCGAATCTTATGTATCAAGTCGCTGGTCAAGATCTCTTCCTGACCGCTGTTTCCGATCTAGATCGGCGTAAAATTCCCCAGCTCCAAGCGAATTGGCAACGTTATCGCTACTTCACACGCTATCGTTCACCCAGCCGGCGACAGCGATTTAACCATTGGTTTGGTCAAAAACTAACCAATTTCCGAAATTGACGCATAAATCACTTGCATTTCTATAGACCGATTGCTATAATCATAAATGTGTAGGCTCCCTCTGAGGTGGTTGGTTCATCGCCCGATGTTCCAACCACCAT
>WTJY01000379.1 GCA_011524645.1 Anaerolineales bacterium
ATACGGTATTGATACGCCCATTTGATGTGTCAATCAGTGGGCGAACCGACCGCGCAAACGGTCGATCTACACACCCCCATATATGGAAGCCACCCCCACCAAGCACACCCCATCTGTCATCACCAGCACCCAGCACCAAACAACCCCCATTCGTGTTTTTACACACCCCATGCGTGGAGCGGGGCACAGGGGCGAAACAGAGCAATTTACCTTTACTCGCTACTGCTCCTCTCAAACTGCTATGCGGCGCATAAAGACTACTCATATATCTATACCTCCACGCTCCGCTTCGACTTGCTCACGTTGGGGTGAGCTTCCGCAATGACCGCCTGTGCCCGTGCCGCCGCCGCAAACGCTTTAGAGGCGCGCACAACAGTTGTGGTGCGGGTCGGCAACTGTTGGCGGTCGTCCACCATTAACGGCTTAAGCATCCGCTGAATGTATTCAAAGTACTGATATGCATCTTCTAATGCATGCTTTGGCGCGTTCGGGATGGGCTGGCGCTTACTCATCACCCACCCCATTGCCGACTTCAGATAGCTCTAATAGCATCTCTTGTCGCTTTCTAAGCAAATACTCATATATATTATTTGCCACCATTGGCGCACCACTTGCGCCAAATCCGGCCAACTCCAACAGCAAATCAAGCGCACTATCATCTGATACATACACGAAAATTTGATTGATTGTAAGCGTAACCAATGTACCGATTACAACAGCAATCGCCGTGTATCCTTCTAGCCATCCACGCTTGTTTGCGTAATTTATGAACAAGGCATAAATCACACCAAATAATGCATTTAACCCGACTGCGGCCATACTGCCGCCTATCTGGTCCATCGTAAGCATTTTTGTTTACTCCATTACCACGGTACTGTTACCATGGTGTTAAGCCGTTCTTGAATATTCTTGATCGTTACAATTCATCGAACGGTAAGATTAAAAAAAGAGAGAGACTTCATTTTAGCAGGTTGTTCGGTTAATTAGAACATTGAAGCCGAACCACTTGCTTTTTTGCTTTCTATAATCAAACGAAATACCAAAGGAATAACCTAATGTCTAATTTGTCTGATCACGAAGAATTTATAGTCCAACCGCGCCTAAGAGAGTGGGCGCGGGAATATTTTGCAGACTTGCCCATTCGTGGCAGTGCCCGCAAAATGAATATTAGTGCCAGCCGACTCATTGATTTGTTGCGTCATAATGATCGGCAAATTGGGGAAGAAGTGGTGCGTAAGCTGGCATGGTTTGCGCGGTTGCCAGAACATGAGCTATTTGAAATGGCGGAATTGTTGCCCCGCACACCAGACCTGACCAGCGATACGCGGTTCTTGGTCTGGGTGTACGAAAGGCTAGACGATCAAGGACAAACGGACCTTGTAAAATTTGCCGAACACTTGCGTGACCGCCACATGCAAAAACATCCATTGCGCCCTAATTCCGGCCGTTAACGGCCGATCTTATCCAGCCAATTCCCCACGATCCCCGCTCCCAGCACCGGCGCGTATACCGTGCGCGTCGTGCTGGGGTCTGCATGACCTAGATATTCCTGCACAACCTCCAATGGAACCCCAGCCCGTAACAACTGAGTCGCTCGATAATGGCGAAAATGATGGGGTGTGATGCTGTCAGGGAACACGGCAGGCATTACGCCCGCCTGCCCCATTTCCGCCATTGCCAACGCGCTTAACCCCTTGCCATGCCCCCACAACCCACCACTACAGACCATAAAAAGCGCACGGCCTCCGCTTTTTGGCGGGACCGCTTTCAGCCAAGCTTCCACCGCTTCCGCGACATAGGCAGGCAATTCTAAAGTGTCCACATCATCTACCGTCATCTTTTCCATCTGCAAGGCGGTTATTTCAGTTTGGCGCAACATGGACACAATGGCCCTATCGCGCAAACTAATCTGATTCATTGCCCGCGACGCATCGCGAACAATCTTTTGAATAGCCGAAATAGATAAGCGACTGCCCGGCTTTGTACGACGTGCATGCATGATAAACAAAGCCGGATCGCTATCGCCCCGCATCGCTAGATACTGGTCAATCGCTTCACGCGCCTTTTCATCAAAATGTATCGTGCGGGCCTTGTCGTTTTTTCCAATGATCATAATGCGGGTTTGCCCCGCATCGAGTTGGGCACGATTCAGCCCCGCCACCTCATGGACTCGCGCACCGGTACTCATAAACACCTGAATTAAAGCGTTATTGCGCTTCACCGCAATATCACGGCCGTACCTTTTATCGCCGATAGGGATTTCCTCAAACCATGTTGCGAGCTGGGGAACATGCTGTATTACCTCATGCTTATTGACCACCACTCGGCTTGCGGTATTGCGTTGGCGTCCCTTTTTCAGTTGTCGTTTCAGCCTGCCTAGGCTAACGCCATCTGGAAGTAAATCAAATGCTTCCAGATGGGTGAAATAGCGTACAAGGTTAGACATATAAGTACCGGCCGTACCAGACGACCGATGTTGCGCTAGCCAGCGACGAAACTCCAAAATGATCGGCTCGGTTATTCCGGCCGGATCAAGTGGCCATGATAAATGCATCGAATAAATCGCTTTACCTTCGTGCTGTAGCCAATCGGCAAACAGCCGTAAAGCGGTCTGGACCGCTCGGCTAGTCGCCAAGTTACGCTGGGCAACCTCTTGCAAAAATTCTTCAGCATATAAAAATGGAGGCACATCAGGGGAAATGATGCGCCCAGTTAATGGCAGTTTCATTGGTTTCATGCGAGGCTCCTACCTAACTAAGTAGGATTTTCCCGGTTCGCATCAAATGCACAGCTTCCGCTACTTGCGCCCCGCGCCGATAAGACGCACCATAAACTTCATGGGTGCGGTCTTCAAATTCAGCGTTGGCCGTTTCGGCCAACTGATCGAACAGATCGCTGGGCGAAAGCTCCATATAAACGCTCATATACAATGCTACGTTATTATCCGTTAAATCCGGCAAAGGATTTTTTGGCCGTTCGTCTTCATAGAACACTTCCTCTCCCTGATCTAGCTTGATTAGCGTATTGTTCAATCCTTCCACAAACCCAAGATTCTTGAATTTACGGAAGCGGTTGTGCCAAGCAAGGAACAAATCGCCTTGATACGCCGCTTTTAATTCTTCTGTGCCAAAATTTAAGACGTGTGACTCTAACTCATCGACGCGCTTCCACCGAGCGGTAGCATCTTCGCTTTCCATGACCAATCGTTCTACGTCGTCAGTCATGTAATTGTCGATCACATGTAGCATCATTTGCGTGATGGTACTAAACTCGAAACCGGTTGGGGTTGCCACAGATAAGTGCTGTGGCTGTGCGCTAGGCACTGATACTGGGTAAGATTTGCCAAAGTCTGACATGATCACTCCATGTTGGGCTTAGAACTCGTTTCCGGCTGGACCCCGGGCGAGTTCGTTTTATTTTCGCCCATGTAAAGCAAAATCCCCGTTCACAGTTGCCTTTGATTTGCGACAAACAAAAGAAAGCTGGTGAACGGGGACTTTGCCATTAACTATACAGTTAATAGGTAACTTTAAAATGCTTTCTTTAATTTGTTTGTCGCACCGACAGTGTACTACATGGGCCTGTGTATGTCTATAGAACGTGTGTGCTGATGTTATGCGCAAGCTCATTTTAAAACAATAGAACAAACTATTTAATTCACGGTATTTTTATTCGCTTGTCAGAAAGATTGTTTCTGTGTGCGGGGAATAAAAAACCGCCATGTTTCCATGGCGGTTATTGCGTTTAGTGCTTGCAAAAAGGAAAACACATTAACTGACTAAAAAAATATTGCAAGCGTTTTGTTGGTAGCTCTGCTTCCTCGGCCTTTAACCAACCATCGGCCGTCATATAATATAAGTCTCTAACCTTCAACGATTGTCCCTAACCGCTTGCCTTGCCCCCGTGCGTCCACCGTCAAAGCCTGTTTTCCTATGCATATCTACATATTAGCTTATTTGTTCGTATAACTCAACCCCATAACAAAAAAGGCTCTCAAACTTCGGGCGAAGAATGAGAGCCTAATGGGGAGCCTGCACACTTAACAATTGTAACTCATAACCTTTTGTTTGGCTAACAAAAAAGCACTATTCGCAGTCTTCTACAATAAAATCGATAAAAATAAATCCCGATTTATGACCGCTTGTTTCTGCGCCCAAGGCATATCGGTAATTTCCGGGGGCTAAGTCATCTAGCTCTATTGATCGTTGACGCCCACGTATCACATCGCCCGCTTTTCGAATCGTTGTGCGTAGCGACATATCAATTTGCTGGGCCGTCCGGCCGGTATCCAGATTAATCACGGACGCGCTAAAGCGAATCACAGCATCTTCGTGAATATGCGCGACACTACTAAAAATCAACGGCTCCCCCACACACACCGCCGTCGATTTTGCCTCTACCTCATAAGTCACCACCGCATCAGGAACGCCTAATTGGCTAAAAATAAAAATAAACATCCCCACAATTGCGATAGTGGCACTAACCGATATTGAAGCATTGAATAAACGTGTCCTAAACTGATCCGCTCGCACTTTGTTTAGCAAAGCTAGTTTTTCATCTTCTGTCATCGAACAACTCCTAACAAAACAATAGACAAAACCACCACATTAAATGCGACATTGACCGCCATTAGCCACATAACACGCCGATCAATCGCTTCAAGCCTCGACACGAGTCCCTGATACCCAATCGTAGCATCACCAAAAAGGGTAATAATCGTCTTTCTCAATACCTCCTGATCCACCGCTTGTAATGTCCGCTCAGATTCATCAATTCGCGCCACCGCTTGTGCTAAATTTATTTTTAGCTTTTCGATATGCTGGGCATAGCGATCCTCTAGGGCGCGCCTTTCATTCGACTCCAAGCGAATTATCCTAATCAATAGGCGGGTCTGTGCGTCTTCGTCCTCATTGCTGGTTACCGCCTGCTGTAACAGTCGGTCTAATTCGTTGTCATCTTTTATCATAATAGTCCTAGCCTTAAATATTGCGCAAAAACCCTTCCAGTATCCCCGTGCTTTTACCGTCTTTCAGCCAAACCTCGTGCGAGAAATCATTACCTAGTGCTTCTGTTACAAAAAATGCGCATCCTTGTACCCACGGCCGTTTCCCTAGCTCATTTAAGAAAGCGACATACTGCCCCCCTTTTTCTTGCATATCAAGCTCGCTGTTGTAACTTGCCTCCGTAATCCACATCGGCTTTTGCACCACTTGATAAATCGAATCCAATAGCGTCGCACCGCTATTCACATTTCCTGTCATTGGATACGTCAAGCTCCAATAGGAATGAACCCCTAGCCCATCACTGGCCATAATAGACGGCAAGCAAGCACGACTA
>WTJY01000222.1 GCA_011524645.1 Anaerolineales bacterium
CCCCATGATCTATCCCATAGACCCCATTTTTTCCTTTTTCCTTTTCCCTTTCTCCTTTTTCCAACACCACATGCGCATTCGTCCCACTAATCCCAAACGAACTCACCCCCGCTCGACGTACACCATCGGCCGTATCCCACACACGCTCATCCTGAACCACCTCAAACGGCAACCTCTCCCAATCAATTCGCGGATTAAGCTCACGAGCATGTAAATGACGCGGCAACGTGTCATGTTGCATAGACAAAATCACTTTCATCACCCCAGCCACTCCGGCCGCCGCTTCCGCATGCCCCATATTCGTTTTAACCGACCCCAAATAAAGCGGCCGTTCCCGCTCCCCAAACACCTCCGCCAACGACTCAACCTCAATCGGGTCACCCAGCGCCGTACCCGTTCCATGCGCTTCAATATAATCAATCTCATGCGCTGTCAATCCCGCATCCCGTAACGCTTGCTGTAACAGCGCCACCTGCGAACGGCCGTTCGGGGCCGTCAGCCCACTACTCGCCCCATCATGATTCACCGCCGAGCCACGCACAACCGCTAAAATAGGATCACCATCCGCTTCCGCATCCGCCAACCGCTTCAGCACCAAGATGCCACACCCTTCACCACGGCCGAACCCATCCGCATCCGCCGCAAACGTTTTACACCGGCCACTCGGCGACATCGCCCCCGTACGCGACAAAAACACCCCCGTCTCCGGCGCCAAGCCCAAATGAACCCCACCCGCCAAAGCCACGTCACTTTCCCGATTCCGCAAACTTTGACAAGCCAAATGAATCGTCACCAGCGAAGAAGAACACGCCGTATCAACCGCTAAATTCGGCCCCTGTAACCCCAGCACATAAGAAACCCGACCCGCCGCAAAGCTAAACCCATTCCCCGTTCCATCATACGCTTCGATTTCCGCCGCTTGCCCCGCATACAGCCGTTTTTGCACATAATCATTTTGCCCAATCCCGACAAACACCCCCGTCTGACTATCCCGCAAAGACTCCGGCGCGATCCCCGCCCGTTCCAACGCTTCCCACGCCACCATCAACAACAATCGCTGTTGCGGGTCCATCCGATGCGCTTCTCGTGGCGAAATGCCGAAAAATTGCGGATCAAACTGATCCACCTGTGCCAAATACCCCCCTTCACGCGCTACAATCTTACCGGCCGTATCCTGATTCGGATCATGCCAATCCCCCGCCGCCCAGCGCTCCGCAGGAACCGCACCAACCGTATCGACCCCCTCATGCAAAATATCCCAAAACGCTTCCGGTGTGTCCGCCCCCCCGGGAAAACGACAAGCCATCCCAATCACCGCAATCGGCTCACGATTCTTTTGTTGCTTCTCCGCCTCAGCCGCCACCAAACGAGCCCGAAGCTCCTTAATCGCCAAAGCCGCTTTTTGCAGAGGTCGTAATGTACTGTCGTTTTTCATCATAAGTTTCTAAATACCTTCCAAAACCTAAATCCTGTGGCCACTGTCCCCACCCTAAATCCCTTCCCTCGGGAAGGGGATTGGGGGATGAGCGGCGGCACTTGAGACCACTTTGTTTTGCTTAAAAAGTGAACATACATCTGCTAGAAAAAACCTTCACCGAACCGTAAAAAAAGAGGTAACTCGTCTCTCTGGCCTAAAAATACACCACCCCAAACCAGAGGTCGTTCCTGTCTGTGGGTTTGACCTAACCCAACAAATCCCCCAACTCATCATCAATAAACCGCACCAAATCATCATCATCCATCCCCCTGATCTCTTCAATCCATCTCGCCCGATCAAACCCACCGGTATCCGACATAGCCAGAGCCACTACATCCCGCTCTTCATCGACCCCATCCGCCACCTCTTCAATTTGATCTTCAATCTCACCCACCATAAATCCCGCTAACTCCGCGATATTCGGATATTTAAAGGTAAGTGTCGGTGAAAACGTCCTTTCTAATGCCGCCTGTAATCGATTCCGCAATTCCATCGCCATCAGCGAATCAAATCCTAAATCGAAAAGCCCATGCCTCAATCCCACCTCTTCGGCCGTATCAAAGCCCAAAATAGCCGCCACTTCCTGCTGTAAATAATTCTGCAAATAGACCAGCCGCTCCCGCTCCGGCAACCCACGCAACGCCGTCAGCAGCCGACCCCCTTCGGCCGTATCCGCTTCCACGGCCCGTTTAAACCGTGCCAACAACGGCTGTTTAACCACCGACTGCCCATGATAAATCCCCCAATCAATCCTCATAATCGCGACCTGAGCCACATCCATCCCCATCGCCCGTCCCAGCCCATCTAACGCCAGCGCCGGTTCCATCGGATAAATCCCCCACGACCGCCACTGTTGCTCACGCTGATCCCCCACACTTTGCGCCATTCCCGTTTGTGCCCATGGCCCCCAATTGATGCTTAAACCCGCTAGCCCCCTCGCTCGTCGCTGTTCTGCCAGCCCATCCAAATAGCTATTGGCCGCCACATAGTTGCTAATCCCCGCCCCACCCAATACCGCCGAAGCACTCGAATACAACACAAAAAACTCTAAAGCCATCCCCTCTGTCAAACGATCTAAATGCTGCGCCCCTACCGCCTTCGCCCCCATCACATCCGCAATATGATCCAGCCCCATATTCCGAATCAAGCTATCCCGATAGGTACCTGCCGCATGAATGACCCCACCCAACGGCCGTCCCGACCCCTCAATCTCTTCAAACAAAGTGGCAAGCTGATCAAAATCCCTCACATTCACCTGTCGCGTCTCGACAATCGCTCCCCCGTCGCGCCATTCATCAATTTTCGCCTGCGCCACTTCATTCGGCGCAGATCGTCCAATCAGCCAAATACAACCCGCCCCCTGTTCTAAAAGCCATTCCGCCGTCGCTAGACCCAAACCACCCAAACCACCTGTAATGAGGTAACTCGTATCTGATGTAAACTGAATCGCGCCACCTGTTTGCGCTATTTCCAAACGACTCAAGCGCGGTACATACCCCACACCATCTCGCCAAACTAATTCCCCATGCTCGGCCGTCCCCACCATCTCATTCACCAATTGCGCGACCCCCTCGCCCCCATCGACATCACGCAAAATCACCTTAAACTCCGGATGCTCTTGCATCAAAACCCGTCCAAACCCCCAAAGAGCCGCTTGCTCAATACCGTTTTGCCCCTGTTGCCCATTCTGCGTAATAAACCATGTTTGCTCGATCTGAGGAAATTCTTCCCCCAGCATCATCTGCACAACTTCAACCCCGCGCTGTAAGCTATAAAACCCCTCATCCGCGACATAAATCACTCGGTACGAATCCGCTAAATCAGTTAACTCGTCTCTCCCAAACTGAACAACCTCTGCCCCTTGCTGTCGCAATCCCTCAATCAATTCATCTGTCAAACGATCATCGTGATTTCCCACAACCAGCCATGGTGTGACTAGGTCCAACCCTTCGCCATCATGTTTTGTTGCCACGGCCGTTTCCCATTCAATTCCATACAGCCAATCAGTTGGCACTTCCCCCACCCCAAACGCATCACGACCGATCCGCTTCAGCAAAATCCCGCGTAGCTCCGCGACCGCTTCACCCGCAGCTGTAAAGACCTGCAAATCCGCTTCAATTTGATCTTCACCGACGCTCGTTAGGGCCACATGCGCCCAAACTTCTACCTCAAACGGCCGATAAAGCACCAACCGATCCAGCCCGATCTGGATAAACGCATCATTCGTTGCTTGCTCGGCTGGCAGTGCCGCCCCAATCGTCTGAATACAACCATCCAACAGCGGTGCATAAACCGGTGCTAAATCATTCTCCTCGACTCGTACCTGTGCCAGAGCTTCCCGTTCTCCCCGCCAAATTTGCACAACATTTTGAAACGCCGCCCCAAAATCGATCCCCCGCGCCCGATAATCGGCGTAAAACCGATCCACATCAACCGGCCGTTGTACCTGTTCGCGGTAATGCACCAGTGGCCCCATTCCGCTTGAATTTTTCTCTCTCCCCTTGGCGATCTCTCCCGATAAATGTTCTAGCCATTCACCATTATCCGCTTGGCTAAACAATTGAAACCGCCCCGATTCATCGAATGTCACCTGCCCAGCGCAACGCTCATCTCCCAAAACCATCGCCTGTCCCAATGACAAATCAGCCAACGCCACCGGATATCCTGAACCATGCCCCCGCACCACCAAATCGATCATATGCGCAGCCGGCACGACCACCTGCCCAAACACCTGATGATCCGCCAAAAACGCAGGCGATGTTTGACTCAAACCAAACGCAAATCGCTTCTCACTGCTCCCCGGCATAGGGATTTCTGACCAAGCTTCGGACGCTTCAGCCAGCCGCACTTCCCGCGCTTCTAGCCAATACATCTGCCGCTCAAACGCATAAGTCGGTATCGAAATCGGCCGACCGTCTGGATAAACCGCACCCCAATCAATCGCCACCCCTTGCTCATAAAGCACACCCAAAGACTCAGCCATCGTCAGCTCTCGCCCCGCTTTCGGATGCAAGCTCGCCAACCATGTCTTTTCATGCCCCCAAACCGTTTCTTTTCCGATCGTCATCAACGCCGGCCGCGGCCCTATCTCCATAAAAATATCGTACGATTTGACCTGTTCAATCGCCCGCGAAAACAGAACCGGATGGGCCAAATGGGCCGCCCAATAATCTCCGTCAACCCGATCGATCAACTCCCCAGTCATGCTCGACACAAACGGCCGATCCCCTTTCTCGTAGCTAAGTGCCAGTCCCGCTTCCCTAAAATCTTCTAAAATCGGCTCCATCATCATCGAATGGGACCCATAAGACACCCGTAGCTGACGACAAACAATTCCCGCTTCATCTAATCGCGTCACCACCTCGGCCAAATCTTGCTTATCACCCGACAGCACAATCCGGTCCGGCCCATTCTCAACCGCGATAATCACCCGCTTATCCCCGCTCAAAAACGGCTCAACCTCAGCTCGACCCGCCAACACCAGCGCCATCGCCCCCGCATCATCCGGCAACGACTGAATCAACCGCCCGCGCTCGGCCGCCAACCGCAGCCCATCTTCCAAACTCATCATCCCCACCACCACAGCCGCCGCAATCTCCCCAAAGCTATGCCCCAACACCGCATCCGGCTCGACCCCCCAAGAGCGCCACAACTGTGCCAACCCCATCTGCACCGCAAACAACGCCGGTTGCGTAAACGCCGTCAAATCGATCTTCGCCTCTATATCTTCGATCTTCGCCCCCCCATCTGAATCGTAGACCCCATTTTCTCCTTTCCCCTTTTCCCTTTCTCCTTTAATCACCTCAACCAGCGACCACGGCAACAGCGCATCACACGCCTCAATCACCTCACGAA
>WTJY01000385.1 GCA_011524645.1 Anaerolineales bacterium
ACCTTCGTGGGAATGACAATCGTTAATTGATCAACTCCCACAAAATCCGACAGGAGTAGAAAAATTAGCAACCTTCAGCAAAATCCAACCCCCTCATCACTTACCTCCCCACAAACTAATTCTGCCCCAAATGCTGCAACGCAATCTGCACCCGCTCTTCAACCTCCTTCACATCCCGAGGAATCTGTTGCAACGCCGTCTGCGCCTCAACAATACTAAAGCCCAACGTAGTCAATACATCAATCACCTCAGCATCCACATCCGCCACCAACGGCACATTCACGGCCGATTCAACCGTAAAGTCTAATTTATCCCGCAACTGGAACATCAATCGCTCGGCCGTCTTTTTCCCAATACCGGGAACCCGCTGCAAAACGGCCGTTTCTTCACGCAAAACAGCACTCTTAAGCAGCTCGGGGCTCAACGTAGACAAAATCGCCAAAGCAACCTTCGGCCCAATCCCATTCACCCCCAGCAAAACTTCAAATAGCCCCAACTCATCAGCTCCACCAAACCCATACAAAGTCAACTCCGTCTCACGCACAATCAAATGGGTCGAAAGCGATATCTCTCGGCCAACACCCCCAACATTTTCTAAAACCGTTTGCGGCACAAAAATCCGCAACCCAACACCACCCACACCAACCACCAAATGGTCAGTGCCTATAAACAAAATATTCCCTTGAACCGACGCAATCATAGAGCTTCTCCATTAGGGCTAAACCGTTTAATGAAAGTGAACGCATAAGCGGTTGGCCCATGCTCATGTAAATATGTCAGTCGCTCTTTCGCTTCCTGCGCGGTCGGCTCATGACCGGCCGGAACCCACCACAACACCATATGTGGCTTCTCAAAAGCATCAAACCACTCTTTTTTCCGCTTAAAATATTTCGCATGATCCGACCGGTACGTATAGTGGTGCAAGGAATCAATATCCTGCCAAACCGACAAATTGACCAAAATACGATCATCCGCAAACGGCCGAATCCCAGTCGCATTCCCCTCATCATCTTTCAATCGCCACACAAACCCCAGACTCGCTTCCGCCAGCGCATTAATCTCATCCAACGCCGCCATAAAATCAGCCATAATCGGACCATCCAACGGCCCCCGCGCTCGAGCAATATTTAATTCCGCCAAATAATAAGACATAAAAACCTCAGTGATGAGTGACGAGTAACGAGTGACGAACAAACATCACACCTCACACCTCACCCGTAAGGACAAAAAAAATGCGAATCCAAAACTGAATCGCGTCATAAGCCAAAACAGTCATTCTTTTTGCCCCCTAGACAACACAACCACCTACAAAAATGATGAGCCACCAGCCCCCAATTGCACGACTCGTCACTCAACCTGACTTAACGAATCAAATCGTGTGTAATAATAATGAGTAATCGCCACAGCCAACCCATCGGCCGCATCATCCGGCCGTGGCGTTTCATCCAAATTAAGCAAATTACGCACCATCATCTGCACCTGCGCCTTTTCCGCTTTGCCATACCCAGTAACCGCATCTTTAATCTTAAGCGGCGTGTACTCCCCAATCGGAATCTTCGCCTGAGACAAAGCCAGCAACAAAACACCACGCGCCTGACCAACCGTAATTGCGGTCGTTACATTCCGACCGAAAAACAGCTCTTCTATTCCGGCCGTATCCGGCTGATATTCTTCGATTAATGTATTGATATCCTCATAGATCGTCTGCAAACGCTCTTGCATCGGCGTATGTGGGTAAGTCGTAATCACCCCATATCCCACCAAATCAAAAGCACCATCAATTACATCAACAATTCCATATCCTGTTGTCGCTGTTCCTGGATCTAAACCGATAATACGCATAAAACAAAAAGGATGAAGCCAGTACCAAGTCTGATCTTCATCCTTAACTCTTTACGATTTTGCTAAAAACAATCTCTATATCAATCAGGCGATAGCCCAACAAACTCATATCAAACAGCTAACCCAATTCAGCCAACGCTTCATCGGTAATATTCAACGCAGAAAAGACATTTTGTACATCATCTAAATCTTCCAATGTCTCAACGAGTTTCAAAACTTGTGCCGCTTGATTAGCCGCCAAATCGACAGGGTTGTTCGGATCATAGATCAAATTCGCTTCTTTCAGCTTGATCCCTTCCCCTTCAATCGCATTGCGGACTTCACCAAAACTATCTTTCTCAACAAATATCTCAGTGACACCCTCATTAAAGATGACATCATCAGCCCCCGCTTCAGCCGCAAGCATGAAAAATTCATCCTCGTCCACTTCATCTTCGGTAACCAAATACCCTTTCTGTGTAAATTGCCACGCAACAGCACCAGAAGTTGCCATACTGCCACCATGACGGTTCAAGGCATGGCGCACTTCAGCGACAGAGCGATTTTTGTTGTCTGTAACACACTCAACAATAAACCCAACCCCATGAGGCCCATACCCTTCATACATGAGTTCAAGCAGGATGCCCCCTTCCAACTCCCCTGTGCCTCGCTTAATCGCCCGCTCCACGTTGTCTTTAGGCATATTGGCAGCTCGTGCTTTGTCCATCGACAAGCGTAACGCTGGGTTAAAGTTGGGATCACCACCACCATCGCGGGCCGCAATCGTGATTTCTTTGGCAATACGGGTAAAAATCTTGCCACGTTTGGCGTCCGTAGCCGCCTTCTTATGTTTAATCGTAGACCACTTACTATGACCTGACATAAGGTTATTCCTCGCTTTCTAATACTTTTTGATAGGATCATTATAGCACAAATTATCGGTTTCCTGACACATTTCTCCCCCCACAGCGATAAAAAATGCTTTAGGTAAAATCGATCCTGTGTTACAATCCTTCTATATCATGTTGTGTTGTGTGGCCTGATCACCATCACCCAATCTGTGAAACATCAATATGCATAACGAAGTACCTCAAATCGAAACAAAAGCGGATTTTATCGCTAAACTAGATATTTTTCGCGACATCAACAGTCTCGGCGGGCTGATCAAAATCAGTCGCGAATTTGAATTCCGTCGTGGCTCTGTAATCGCCCACAAAGATGACATCGCTGATTCTTTATTCATTGTCCGTGAAGGGCAACTGCAAGAATTTGAGGTCGTCTCAGGTGAAAACAATGAGTTAGTCTATCGTCGCGGCCGGATCTATTCGGCCGGTGATCACTTCGACGATATTTGGCTTTTCAAACCCAACACCCATCCCACCCTCGTTCGAGCACGCCGCGACGGCCGTTTGCTCAAAATAAAAGGGAGCGACTTCATTAATTTTCTCAAAGCCAACCCGCAAGCACTGCGCTCGATCTACCTACACCTCTCGCCCGAAGCACAAGACGAACTCCAACGCAGTCGCTTTAAAGCATATCTCAACGACCTTCCCCTGCCAGAACTCGGCATAGTCGAAGAAGAAGAGCGAAATCAACAAGATGAAAACGATGAACTAAACAGCATCGTTGATGCCAAAGAAAACACGGCCGATCAACTCCGCCGCTATAAACGCCTCGGCCTTCAAGAAGACGAAGTTGTAGAATTCGATCAAAGACGGAGTAGCAAAATTTTAGCCTTCCGCCTCACGGCCGACTTAATTGTTGCCGGTGTCGCCATGTTACTCGGCATCATCCTCGCCGCCGCCTCCGGCCTAAATCTACTCTTGACCGTCGCCTTAGTACTCGCCTTTTCTATCCTCCCGATCCTAGATGCTCTCTCCTACTGGATTAACTGGCGTAACTGCTTTTTTATCATCACAAACCGGCGCATTATTCGCTACGAATTCCAACCATTCCGCTTTAAAACAGACGTTGAAAAGGTTGACTTAGACAAAGTCCAAAGTGTTAATACGGAAACCAGAAACTTTATCGAAGATCGCTTGAATATCGGAACCGCCTCAATTACCACGGCCGTGCAATCAACTGTCATCTACTTCGATGCCATCGACGACCCGGTCAGAGTCGAAACCGCGATCAAAAAGATCGGAGAACAACAAAGAGCAATGGCTTCTAGCCGTTTTCGTGCCTCAATGCGTAAAGCGATCTACGATCATTTCGCACTACCACCGGCCATCCAAGAAGTACGCGGTGCTCCCCCACCACCACCCAAGAAAAAGACCCTTTGGGAACGCCTCCGTGCTGAATATGTGGTTGAGCAAAAAGCGGACTCGATTCTCTATCACAAACACACGGTCGCCTTGATTCAAGCTGAAATCTGGCCCATTACCACCGCGATCGTCCTCACCGGCATAGGCTATATCGGTTTCTTCTTCTTCACCGAATTTATGACCATTCCGGCCGTATATGGCACCTATATCCTCATTTGCCTAGCTAACTTAATTTGGATGTGGTGGCAGTTCGAAGACTGGCACAACGACACCTACGAGATCACCAACCGCTATGTCATCGACATCGACCGCTTGCCGCTTGGTTTCGGCGAAAGTCGCAAACAAGCAGAACTCAGTAAAGTGGAGAACGTCCGTACCGAACAAGACGGCTTCCTCCCCACCACGTTTAACTATGGTAGCGTCCATATCGAAACGGCCGGTGTCGATTCCAACATCGTTTTTGAAAATGTACGGAACCCTAGCAGTGTCCAAAATGAAATCTTCGCCCGTCGTGACAGCTACAAAAAGAAGCAACGTGATGCCGAAGCCAATCGTCTCCTCGACCAAACCACAACCCTCATCGAAATGTACGACGAAGCTCGCTCGCAACGCCGTATTCCGATGTACACCGAGCTACCCCCACTCCACGAAACAGACGACGACGCCATCGAAGACGACGACACCATCTCATTTTACACCCGATAATCTCATCAGTACGAGCGGACCGATTTTTCTAACACCACCTACACCTGCTTCCCCGATCGGTCCGTTCTACGTTTCTCTCTCCACATAACGCCCCACAAACAAAACAGCCAAACTCACCCCTGCGCCCAAAATCAAATAAATCGCCTGATCATTGAACTTAAACACCAACTCCAGGACAATCGCATTCTAAATCAAATCGATAGTAAAGCGGACTATTTTCACCATGACATATCTCAAATCCTTGTCAATGGGGTCGTGTGGGGCGCGAAGCGTCCCACACGGCCCCCTGAAGACAACATTTGAAACCACTATGCTATCCACCATTTTTCCCAAAATTAGAATGCGATTGCCCTATAAGTGTCCCCATTTCTGCACTCAGACCGTTTCATCTCTACCATAGGTTGGAATAAGATATCTGTCTATCACCAATACCTTCGCCATTTTTAGACACATCTGACAAATGACTTACCTTTAAGGTAAATTTGTTCATTGAATTAAAAATGACTTAAGCTGATGGCGCAATTATTTTTAATTCGCGTCGGATCAAAAACTCTCCTCTCCCGTTGGGAGAGGGGGTAATTCACCTCCCCCAGCCCCACCTAATAGGAGGGAAGCAAATCCAATCAGACCGTTCGCATTGGTGAAGGTATTGATCACATTAAGGAGTAACAGCAAAATGATAAGACAACAAAAACAAAGCCTATACAGCGTCTACGCCCTTCTTCTATTTTTATACCTAACCGGATGCGGCGAGATCGTCGATTATGGCACATTCCATGGGCACGCCATGGAGCATACCATTTATGATGGGGACATCATCGTTATTCGGGCGGTCGAGGTCGAAGAGATTACGCGAGGCGATATTATCGCCTTTCAACTCGATACACAGGGGGACTTCACTCGCCGCATCATCGCACTTCCCAATGAGACGATAGAAATAAACGATGGTAAGATTTTTATCGATGGCATACGATTAGCGGAACCCTATACCGATAGTATTCCTGAAAATTTAGAATTAATTACGCTACGTGCAGACCAATACTTCGTCTTGGGCGACAATCGGCAAGATGGAGTCGATTCAATCGATTTCGGTCCAATTCAAGCGACCGATATCCTCGGCCGTGTCAACAAACCCTAAAAACGGTCTACAAAATGCCGCTTCATCATAGATTCAAACGCCTCTGAGTAGGTGGTAAAGATATGTGAGAAGCAAGTTAGATCGCGCTTGAGCAACAATTCCCAATCTAAAATCGATTTTGGCTGTCAAAATCAACGGATTTAATCCCTCAGTGGTGTCGCGCTCTTCATGATGCGTCGCCGAATCAGCTAACGCACATCACACCAACAGGCTCGGGGACTCTCACCATTCCCCGAACAAACTCCCCTCTTTTCTCTTTTACCTTTCTCCTTTTGCCTATCCCTTTAATTCAGCCTGCCCCACTCCTGTAGTGCCTTCGTCAAATTCTGCCGAATCGTATCCCGATCCGGTGCCGCCGGATTCTCTTGTAGATAGGCTTGGAGTAAAAGAGCGGCCGTATAATATTCCCGCTTTTGCAACCGCAAAAGCCCTTCATCTCGTTTAAGCTCCACCAAATCAGGTTGCACCAATCGCATATGCTCGATGACCACAATCCCATGTTGCCAATGTTCAGTGCGAATATAGCCAAAGCGCAAATTATTCAACATCCGCGTCAAGATCAAGCGATTTGACTGAGGAGCCAACCATTCCGGCCGGATTTCTCCCGACCAGCCGGTCGATCTCATAATCAATTGCTTACATTTTTCTTCGGTGACTATTTTCCCCTCATCAAAGGGGTCAATCAACAGCGGGAAAGAGCCCTGTTCAGGCAAATCAACCCCGACCACAAAGTGGCCCGGCAAGCCCACACCATAGGCCGGAATATTGAGACGTTGTGCAATCGTAATATACAGAACCGACAGCGTAATCGGAATACCCAATCGTCGCTCAAGCAGTTCATTGAGAAAACTGTTGCGTGGGTCACCATAAGCTTGCCGGTTCCCTCGAAAATCCTCCACCGTAAACAGATAATGGGACAACGCTTGGGCACGCTCGGCCGTCGTCAGCCCCCCCATCATCAGTTGGTCAGCATGGGTCACAAACAGATCGACTTGATCCATATAATAAGCCACATTGAGATCTGGATAAGCCAAGCTACGTGCATAGTACAAACCGGCTCGAATCAAATCAATCGGCTCTTGCTGAATCGCATATGAAAAATCAGGATAAGACATGAGGGAGTAACAAGTCACGAGTGACAAATAATCTTCTTGCTCGTCATTCGTCACTTACTATAGGTGAGTATCGCACCAAGTAATGGTGTCAGCAACTACTTCGTCTTGTTCCGGCTCGTTGAAAATTTCGTGATAAAGACCCTCATAGAGCTTGAGAGTTTTATCGACGGAACTGACACCAGCGAAGAGCATTTTGCTTCCTTCTGGGGTCGCTAAACGGTCTTCGGTTCCGTGCATAATCAAGATCGGCAATTTAATCGTCTGCATATCGGCCGCAATGCGATTGATCGCTTCCAGCAGATTAGCACCGGTACGAGCGGGAACACTACCATGGAAGTTCAGCGGGTCGTTGTTGTAGTGTTCAACCACGGCCGGATCCCGCGACACAGAACGCCCATCCAGTTTCAAAGCGGGCAATTTGGGCAACCATTTCCCCAAAACTGGGGCCAATGTCGTCAAAATTTGGGGGACATCATCCCCTTGCTTGATCGCAGGACCACTCAACACAAGCCCATTCAACTCCGGTTGTCTAGTAATCGCAAACATAGTCGCCATCGCGCCCCCCATGCTATGTCCCAACAAAAAGTGGGGAATGCCGGTATTTTCACGACGCATTTGGCGCAAAGCGAGATCTAAATCCCCCAAGTAGCCATCGAGCGAATCGAAATACGCATTGGAACCGGATGATTGCCCATGACCACGGCCGTCGAAGGTATAAACCGCATAGCCGGACGAGACAAACGCAGCGGCCACATGAGCGTACCGGCCGCTATGTTCGGCCAAACCATGCACAATCAAAACGGCCGCTTTTGCATCTTGCTCCGGCAACCATTTTTGGGTAAATAGCGTTAAACCATCAGAGGTGGTTAATGAGCCTGTACTATGTTTCATTATATCTCCTATCAAATCGATTAGAAAAATAAGTATAAGAGGGGAGTAGTCAGTCAGGCAAGCTACATCAAAATTTAGACCGCTACATCAGAATTGCGATTCATGGCAACAACCCCATACACAACACATACATATATAGGCACCCATAGAGCATAAACATGCAAGATTTGCAACAGCTCAAAGCTCAAAAAGATGATTGTCACACCGGCAGAACTTAACAACAAAAATCGCCCCATACCGGCCGATAGAAGACCCGCTTGTAACCAAATAAACAATTGCCACCAAGCCAAAAGCAATATGATAAAATCAAACCCATAACCATAGGGAGCCAAGAGCAACGAAGCGAAAATCCCCCAAACCACAATTGTCGTCATCTCCCACTCGGCATCGTAACGAACGCGTAACCAAGCTAACCAAATAAGTGGAGCAGCAAACACGCCAATCAAACGCCACATAGGATTTACTAAGGCATGTCCCAACAAAACAGGCAGAGATGGAGTCAATAATGTAAAGATGGGACCACTATCA
Source organism: Anaerolineales bacterium (assembly GCA_011524645.1). Lineage (GTDB taxonomy): Bacteria > Chloroflexota > Anaerolineae > Promineifilales > Promineifilaceae > WTJY01. The sequence goes on from WTJY01000385.1 coordinate 8,466, forward strand.
ACTTTATTAAAATACTCCACTAAAAATGTAGGGCGTAAACCAAACGTCACAATGGAAAATAGCGCAATCATTCCGAAAAACGCGATGAGGGTTTTATACTGGCGACGTAGTAACAACTCAAGCAACAAAACAGGCAAAAGAATAAAGACGATATGGGGCTTAATGGTTGTCACAAATAAAAAGAAACCGGCTAAAATCGGACGATTTTCATGAAAAACAAGGAATCCTACCAACCCAATCAAAAGAAGAATGCTGATCTGTTCGATCACCAACAACCAAGCTGTTGCTGGAAAAAACAATGTCACAATGAGTAGTACTGCAAAATCCCTGTAAAAGAATAGGCTATTTGGAGCCATAATGCGCCATACAGACCAAGCACACCATTGTAAGCCACAGATTGAAAGAGCGAGCCAAAGCAATCGTGCAAACTCAAAAGGTAACCAAGTCAAAGGAATAAAAAGCGGCATCACCCAAGGGGGATTCCATGTATCAACGGGACCATTATACGCCGGTGCAACCACTCCTTTAATTTGTCGCAATTGGGCGGAATCGGCAAAAGATTCACCACGCGCGAGTTGATAGCTTCCAACCCAATAAGCAAAAAAATCACCCCCATATCCTTTCGTTTGTGCGAGTGTGTAAGCGCCTACACTAGAACTCAGCATAATGAATATCCAAGTGAGTAAAGCTTGCTTTCTAATCATGTCCAAGATACTGAGCCAAATCGTATGTGATTACACATTAAAACGAAAATGCATAATATCACCATCTTTGACAACATATTCTTTCCCTTCAACACGCATATCTCCGGCCGCTTTCACCGCCGCTTCGCTTCCATGACCTACATAAACATCAAACGGAGTCACTTCGGCTCGGATAAACCCTTTCTCGAAATCGGTATGAATCACACCGGCCGCTTGTGGGGCTTTATCCCCATCCCGAATAGTCCAAGCACGGACCTCTTTTTCACCGGCCGTAAAGTAGCTAATCAAGCCCAAGGTGTGGAATCCGGTACGGATAATTTGATCTAAACCGCTTTCTTCGGCCCCCATCGATTCAAGAAATTCCATCCGCTCTTCATCACTAAGCCCCGCCATTTCTTCTTCGATTTTAGAGCAAAGTTTAATCACTTCCGCCCCATTCTCGGCCGCATACGCACGCACGTCCGTCACATATTCATTGTCTTCAGCCAAGCCATCTTCATCTACGTTGGCCGCGAAAATCACTTTTTTACCGGTTAAAAAGCGCATCTCTTTATTCAATTCTTTGAATAATTCGCTATCATTTTCTGGGTATGTCGCAACCGGCTTTTCACTTTCAACATGCTCTTTCAAAGATTCTGTTAGTGCCAACATCGGCCGGAGCGCTTTATCCGCACGCGCTTGGCGCACCAATCGATCAATTTTACGTTCGATCTGCTCTAAATCAGCCAATAACAATTCAGTATTGATAATTTCAATATCCCGTCGCGGGTTCGGTTTTTCACTAACATGCACCACATTTTCGTCGTCAAAACAGCGAACAACATGGACAAGCGCATTCGTTTCGCGGATATTGCCCAAAAATTTATTCCCTAAACCTTCCCCTTTCGAGGCACCTTCTACCAAGCCCGCGATATCGACAAATTCAATCGTCGAATAAATAGTCCGCTTGGGGGAAATCATTTCGGTAAGCTTATCGATCCGTGCATCTGGTACAGTAACAATCGCTTTATTCGGTTCGATGGTGCAAAATGGATAATTAGCCGCTTCCGCGTTTTGTTCTTTGGTCAGGGCGTTAAATGTTGTGCTTTTACCTACGTTAGGCAAGCCGACAATTCCGATACTTAAGGCCATGTTGTTTATCTCTCGTTTTTTATTAAAAATTGGGGGGCATGAACCAATAACGGCACCAATACGAATCATCTAATTGGATTGGCTCCCCTCCTATCCGGAGGGGCTGGGGGAGGTGGATTAACCCTCTCCCCCAGCCCCTCTCCCGTTGGGAGAGGGAAGCTTTTAGTCAGGCGCGACTTAAAAATAATTGCGCCATCAGCATGAGTCATTTTTAATTCAATGAGCAAATTTAGCTGAAAAGCAAGATGTTCGTCATTTACATCTAAAAATGGCGAAGGTATTGATGAACAGCATGTTCATGTAGTTGATTGGTTAAAATATATGCGGAATGATACCGCAGAATAGTGTGGATAAAAAGGGGGGCCAACTCGACAGGATGGTGAACAATGTTAAAAAAATATGATGCTATTTACTTATCTCCCCATTTAGATGATGCCGCTTTATCGTGTGGTGGCCAAATCATTCAGCGTGTCACGGCCGGTCAGTCGGTCCTGATCGCCACCTTCATGGCGGCCGATCCCCCCACCAATACAACCTCTGAATTCGCCACCCACTTACACAACCGCTGGGAACTTGCAGAATCTCCGGTGGCCGCCCGCCGTGCGGAAGATATTGCTGCCTGCCAAATCTTAAAAGCGGATTGGTACCACGGCCGTTGGGCCGATTGTATCTACCGTCTCCGGCCGGGAACCGATCAAACGATGTACCATTCCAATGCCGATATTTTCGGCACAATCGACCCCGCAGAACAGGCGGTCATTGTGCCTGAGATCACAGCCGATCTGCAAAACCTCCCGGAAGCCACAGAAATCATCGCCCCTTTAACGATCGGCAATCATGTCGATCACCAGCTCATCCGCCATGCGGCCGAAAAAGCGTTTGGTGCTACAAATTTGCGCTACTATGAAGATTATCCCTATGCGCGCAGTGTGAAAAAGCGGGAAGCCGTACTAAACGAGCGGTATACGCTGGCCCAAACTTGGCAACTATCCGAAGCGGAAACAGACATCAAATGTCACTCAATCACCGCCTATCAATCCCAAATCAGCACCTTTTTCGCCGATTTTGCCGATATGAAAAAGCAAATCATCGCCTATCAAAACAAATTGGGCGGGGAAAAGGTCTGGCGATATCAATTGACAACTCCCCCCTCCCATTCCCCATTCCTCTGAGGTAAAATACACCAAATCGATCCAACCACACCCAAAAAACCGTCTTATGTCTGACCCAAACCAGTCCCAAAACCCATTCCCCTCACTTGAGGTTATGCGCCAAGCTCACCGTAAGTTACAGCACCAATTTCGTCGGCTCAAGGATGACTCACCAGAAGCGCATAACCGTGCCATGACCAACGTCGTCAATTTCGTCAAACAAGGGGTTTGCACCGGAACGACCATCGCCGATGAAGATGATCGCTGGTCCGCCCAAGGGCTTCTAGACTTTTGGTCCGCCATCCTCTACCGACATGAATGGAATGATATAGACGCCACCCTACAAGATTATGATGCCGATCTCGCCCCAGAATTCGAGGATCACGAATGCCCATATTTCGGCCTAGGGACCTATGACGAAACGGAGAAAAGTGCCTTCCACGGCCGTCTCTCTACCATAAAAAAGGCGATCACCCGTATCGATTCAGAAAGCTTTCTCGGCATTCTCGGCCCGGCCGGTAGCGGCAAATCATCTCTCATCCGCGCCGGCGTCATCCCCAAACTCAAGAAAGGGGCACTGGATGGGAGCAACGACTGGTTTTATCTGCCCATCATCGCCCCCGGCAAAACCCCACTGATGAACATCGCACGCCTATTCACCAATAGCGACGCCGAAGCAAATCGCCTCCAATCGGCGATGCGCAAAGACAAGCGAGCCATGCAGATCGCCCTCGACAAAATCATCCCAGACGGCCAGCGTGGGGTCTTTACCCTCGACGAATTCGAAGAACTATTCTATCGGTGTGATGATAACGAAGAGCGGTTCGCCGTTACCCAAAACCTAGTGCATCTGGTCGGCAAAGAGGACCGACAACATGTCGTTATTATGGCCATGCTCTCTAGCTATGAACGGATTGTGGCCCAATACATCAACGACCTGCCAGACCTATATAAGCTCTTTCAAACCGGCATCGTACGCATCACCCCACCCACATCCAGCGAATTACGCGAGGTGATCGAAAAACCGGCCGCGGATATCGGCCTCCGCTTTGAAGAGGATCTAATCGATCGCCTCTTACAGGATGTCAGCGGGGAACATACCGCCCTCCCCCTGCTACAATTTACTCTACTCCGCTTGTGGGAACAGCGCGAACGAAATCTCATCACTTGGGATGCTTATCGTAAAGTAGGCGGCGGCCGTGAAGCACTCGTCAGTTCAGCGGCCGATTTCTACAACAGGCATGCCCGCCCTGACCGCCTGCTCATCAAACATATTCTCCTAAAGCTGACCTACCCCAATGAAAATCTAAATGTCGAACTCGTCCCCGCCACCCGCGCCGAAATTCTCAGCCTGCCCGGTAGTGGCGCACGCATCGGCGAGCTAATCGATGAATTAGCCAATGCCCGCCTGATTCGCCAGACGATCGAAATCAGTACCGGCGAACAGCAATATGAACTGGTCCATGAAGCTCTGGCCCAAGATTGGGTCCAATTGGTCCAATGGCTCGACGATGAACGCTTTACCAAACGGCAACGCCTGCGCTTACGCACGGCCGCTACCGCTTGGGTCGAAAGCCGTTCCCCCGACGCCTTGCTACGTGGTGCCTTCTTAGATGAAGCGGAAAAATATTCCGATCTGACAGAAATCGAACGCGATTATCTTGATGCGAGTCGGCAAGCATATACGGCCGAACAAGACAAAAAGCTACAAGATCAGCAAGCCAAGGTCCAACTCGCCGAAGAAAACGCTTCCCTACAGCGACTCAACAACCAACGCTTACGGACTTATCTGGTCGTGTTAGGGGTGATGGTTACCGTCTCCATCGCCTTCGCCTTTATGGCTTTTTGGCAACGAAGTGAAGCGGAAGAAGAAAGCGCCCGCGCCCTCGCGGCCGAATCACAAGCGGTTATCGAAGCGGAAGCCCGTGCCACGGCCGCCGCAGAAGCTCAAATCGCCGAAGAGGAAGCTCAGTCGAGCGCCGCAGACGCACTCGCGGCCCGTGCCGATGCCGAAGCAGCATTGGCCGATGCCCAAGCGGCCCGCGCCGAAGCGGAAGCCGCCCTTGAAGATGCCCGAGAAAGTGAAGCGGAAGCACAAGCGGCCCAAACGGCCGCTCTTGAAAATCTAAATTTGGCCCGCGCTAGCAATCTCAGCGCCCAAGCGTTTAGTTTCCAACAAGACCAAATCGACCTCTCACTCCTCTTAAGCCTAGAAGCTCTAAACCTACGTGAAGACATCAATACGAAAAATGTCTTGCTTTCAGGGCTCACTAAAATTTCACAACAAACCGGTCTTAAAGCGGAACTGACGTTCACCAACCACCAAGACAGCTTGTTTGCCGCAACTTATCGGCCGGACGGCAATGTCATCGCTTCGGCCGGATATGACAATGACTTTATCCTTTGGGATGCAAACAGCGGCGAACAACTAAGCCGCACCAATCGTCGCCATACAGATCGTGTCCGTGTCGTCCGCTTCTCCCCCGACGGTGAATGGCTCATTACTGGTGGCTATGACAACCGCATCATGCTATGGAATGTCACCAATCCCAGCAATCCCCGTCTCAGCTTCTTGTCTCAAGCCCATACCGCGCCGGTCAGCACGGCCGAATTTTCCCCCAACGGCCGTTATCTGGTCACCGCCAGCCAAGCGGGAGACTTTGTCGTCTGGGAAATCGTCAACGGGGATCAACTCCGTCGTCTCGCCACACCGATCGCCCATAGTGGCCCGATTTATGATGTCGCATTCAGCCCAGACGGCCGTCGCCTCTATACCGCAGGGGAAGATGGCTTGGTTCTTGTTTGGAATATCAGCCGCCCCGGTTTCCCTGTGGAAGTGGAGCAGCTCGATGCCCATACCACCGCTGTAAATGCACTCGCCTTAAATGATGACAATAGCTTGCTGGCCACGGCCGATGATGCGGGCAAAATTATTATCTGGTCAGTCAACAGCTTAGAACCGGTGCACACCGTGTTCGCCCATTCAAACTGGGTTCTCGGCCTCGATTTCGCCCCCAACAGCGATATCCTCGCTTCAGCCAGTCGAGACAACAGTATCGTGCTCTGGAACGCTGAAAGCGGACTCCGTCTAGCGGGACCATACTTTGACCACACAGATTGGGTGCGCGATATCGAGTTCTCACCTGACGGCTCACACCTTATTTCGGCCGGCCGTGAAGGGGATGTCATTATTTGGGGACGCACCCAAAGCGAACAACTTAACCAAGAAATCGTCAATCAACCGGACGGCATAGACAGCCTCGCCTTGCTAAATGATGAAACGTTGATCGCTCTCTCAAATGGCACCACTTACCGCTTAGATTTGACCAAACGAGACAGCGATATTGAACTCAATGAAGCTTGGGAGTTCCAAATCGAATTTCTCACCACAGATGAGGATGCCTTTGAACTCAGCCCAGACGGCCGTTGGGCCGCCAGCGCGGTCAGCGATACCGTCACCATTTGGTCCACAACCGATAGCCTCGCCCCGATCACCCTAAGCGATCACGCCGCACCGGTGCGCGATTTCACCTTTAGCTATGACGGCGCACACATCGCCACCGTTGCCTGTGCCCAACCGATCATGATGGCCTTCTTAGAAGATGAAGCCTCTCGCCTCGATAGCGGGGATGCGCAAGTTACCAACGTGGTCAATGAAATCCCTTGTGCCGAGTCAATCGTCACCATCTGGGAAACCGCCAGCGGCAAACCAATCAAATCTCTTCCAGCCATCACTGGGGAATTGATGTCGCTTGCTTTTAGTTATGATGGTCAACAACTAGCTGCGGGAGGGTGTTACCGCGATCCGGCCGAGATGAGCAATGCTTCAGCAGATGGCCCGATTCAACAACAGGAAGTCTCTGACATTAAGGAACTATGTAGTGAAGGGCTCGTCCTTCTATGGCCTAATCTACAAACCGACACCACAACAGAAGCGCTCGCTCCGGCTTGGCTAACCCGCCAAACCGTAGACCTCCAAGCCCATAAAGACCAAGTGTCAGCAATGGTCTTTAACCCGAATGGAGATATGCTTGTTACCGCTAGTGAAGATGGGGTCCTATCATTCTGGGATCTCACACAAAACAATCTATTCGATTTCCCTGTCCCAGCCCATATCGGTGGCCTCACCCACCTTCAATTTAGCACCGACGGGGCGACTTTTATCTCAGTCGGTAATGATGCCCGCCTTTTAGTCTGGGATTTAACCGAATATCAACCTCTTCCTCAGCCGCTGTTTACCTATGACGACAGCAGCGTGACCGGCCTGGTCTTGTTCGACAACGACCGCTTCGCCCTATCCAGCGCGGAGGATGGCACAATCATCATGTCTCGTGCCAACCTTGAATCTTGGCGAGAAATGGCTTGCCAAACGGTCAATCGCAACCTCACACCAACCGAATGGGAAGAATTTATCGCCAGTGAATCTTATCGTCCAACCTGCACCGATATAAACAGGAACAATGGGTAAAAATTTTTCTAGCCCTGTCAGATTTGGCGTGACTTGATCAATTAACGATTGTCATTCCCACGAAGGTGGGAATCCAACTCTGTTT
>WTJY01000234.1 GCA_011524645.1 Anaerolineales bacterium
CTTCTCAACCCATCTCAAAACGTACCGCTTGGATCGAAGCGGCACGGCCGCGCACCCTCCCACTCGCGCTTGCCAGCATCGGTATGGGCACCTTTCTCGCGGCCGCCCACGGTCACCTCGTCCCCCTCATCGCCATTTTCTGCGCCCTGACCACCATCGGCCTGCAAATCCTCTCGAACTTCGCCAATGACTATGGGGACAATCGGCACGGACTCGACAACGACGAACGCATCGGCCCACAGCGGGTCACCCAAAAAGGGTTGGTCACACCCGCCGAAATGCGCCGCGCCATGCTGATTTCCGCCCTGCTTAGCATGATCAGTGGGGTCATCCTCGTATTCATTTCATTTACCTTCCAACAAATCGTGCTCCTAATCGGATTTCTCGTCTTGGGGGGCGCGGCCGTGTGGGCCGCCATCGCCTATACCGCCACCGACAACCCATATGGTTATATCGGCTTAGGGGATATTTTCGTCCTCATCTTTTTCGGTTGGGTCGGCACCCTTGGTACCTATTATCTGCAAGCCAAAGCGTTGCCTTGGGACATCCTGCTCCCCGCAACCAGTGTTGGCCTACTCGCAGTCGCCGTGCTCAACATCAACAATATGCGTGACATCGAACCGGACAAAGCATCGGGCAAAAATTCGATTCCGGTCCGTCTCGGGCTAGCCAACGCCAGACGGTACCATACGGCACTGTTAATGATCTCTCTGTTCAGCGGAATTGTATACACCGTCTTGAACTATGATTCGGTGTGGCAGTGGCTCTTTTTACTCTCTGTTCCTCTCTATTGGCGTTTCGGCCGTGCGGCCGTTACTCTCTCATCTGACAAGCTCGACCCTCTACTCAAACAGACGGTACTAACAACACTTGTCTTTACACTTACCTTCGGCATCGGGCTCTTATTTTAGGAAGATATAGCCGAAATTAAGTCGATTGATCCATACACACCCTAAGCCCAGAGCGCACCGCCCGCACAATTTTCTCGACCATCTGCGCCTGAATCTGATTATTTTAGAAGAACGGCCGTGATCCCATTACCTTTGCGGGCGTCGGCTTAGCCGCAGAGCTGAACGCATGGGGGGAAAGCCACTACGACTCAATTCAGCAACAAGCGGCCGATCTATTCGCGGACCCCTTTGTCACCACGGCCGATAACCGTTTGCCCCGATAGTTTTCCAATTTCCTATTAAGCTTTATCGGAAATAAAGCGATAGAGACCAAAGATAGGGATAGGGAGGAGCCTTTGCCGAGGCGATTCCCCAATCCCTATCTTCTATCACGATCTAAATAGTTGACATAAAATCATTCCCGATAAAGTCTATTGTTTATCAGACGGGGAGCCGATCTCGTCTACCATTAATAGACCCTTATTCCTGCCGACTCTTATATCTACACTTTGTATAATCTTCTGTATCAGAAGATTGTTTTTTCGCTTTACACCTAGAAAAATGACGGGTACCTGTGTTGTTTGCGCCTCAAACACACCATGTTCATCGTCCCTAAAATTACGCAATGAAGAAGATTTTTTTTCGGTATTCCTATTTGATATCGTCTTTTCACCAAGCTTATACACCTCGCTGGCTTCGATATATTCTGTTGCTGTGCGGGATTTTTTTGTTGATCGGCTGTAGTCAAATTGCTGGGCTAATCATGGAGCCCACGGCAACCCCTTGGCCCACCGCGACGGCACTTCCGACTCTCACGAACACCCCTGTGCCACCCACAGCAACACCGAATTTACCGACAGGCACGCCAACCCCTTCGCTCGATTTAAGTTTGATTCCGGAACGGTTAAGTATCTATCCTGTGCCGAAGCTTTATGCTGGGGATTGGGCGACTTTTCAGGTGACCGCTTATGTGCCTGAACAAATCAGCTTAAATACGGTCGATGTTGATATTTATATCAATGATGAATTTTTGGTCCGTCAGGAGTTAGACGGCCGGAATTTAGGTGGTGATGCACGCGCGATTGTGGCGTGGGCGTGGGATACAAGCCAAGCGGTGGGGGATTACACCATTACGATGGTGTTGGACCCTGACGATAAGATTACGGTAGGGGATGAAGACCCGAGTAATAATCGACATGAGCTCTATGTGACGGTATTGCCAGATAATGCACGGCCGTTGCTTGATGCGAATGCGGCTTGGGTCACGCAAGAAACCGATTACGCTTATATTCATGTGATTGCGGGGACGGCGGCCGAGCGTGATTTGCCCGAACTGGTTGAAATGACCGATAAGGGGATTGCCGAAGCGAGCGAACGGCTGGCGGAGATACCTAAGCGCAAATTCGATGTCTATTTTATTGATCGTGTGATCGGGCAAGGTGGGTATGCCGGTAGTGCGATGGTCGTTTCTTATTTAGACCGTAACTATTCGGGGGGCGATATTTACAATGTGCTGGTCCATGAAGCGATTCATTTGCTGGATCGGCAGTTTGTGGGAGACGGCCGTTTGAACTTCTTGGCTGAAGGGGTGGCGGTATGGGGGACCGGCGGACATTATAAGACTGAAGATTTACAGGGACGGGCCAAAGCACTTTATGAACAAGGGCTTTATGTGCCGTTGCCCGCGCTTATAGATGATTTTTATCCGGTTCAGCATGAAATCGGTTATTTACAGGCTGGTGCGTTTGTTGAATTTTTGGTGGCCCAATATGGTTGGCCTGCGGTGCGAGAGTTTTATACGGCCGTTGATATTCGCCGTGTGAATAGTCGCGCGGCCGAGGTGGATGAAGAGCTTCAGCGCGCGTTTGGCAAATCGCTAGAGCAATTGGAACAGGAATGGTTAACTGTGCTACAGGTGTATGATGCGCCAGCAACCGCTCAGTTGGATACGTTGGCTACGATCCGTTTTTATAACATTATGCGGCAGTACCAATTGCAATATGACCCGACCGCTCATTTCCTCAATGCTTGGCTTCCACGGCCGAATGAACTTTTGGCGCAAGGATTTACGGCGGAACTGAATCGCCACCCGAATGATAAAATCAACTTGGTTTTAGAGTCGATGTTGACTGAGGCGGATATCGCGCTCCGTAATGGCAATTATGAGGATACCAGCGTTTTGCTGAACAGTGTGGAACGTGTTTTGAACAGCCAAGGGGGAGCGGCCGATCCGCTATCGAAAGGGTATTTTGAGATTGTAACAATTGCGACAGATTGGGGCTTTGAAGTGCATCGGGTTGAGATTAATGGAGCTGATGCGACTGTGTGGGCGACCAATCCTTATTCGGCCGTGTTGCAAAAGCTCACGTTTAGCCGTAATCAAAACGGCTGGTTTTTGCTGCAATAATGGGATGAGAAGTTGGAATGGTGAAGGGGACGTTTCGTTCTTGCTCGTCATTCACCATTCCTGCCTATGTTTAGCTGTTTTCTTTGGCTAAATGGCTTGTATCGTTTAGTCGTTCTAGAAACGGCCCTTCTGGGAAAATATACAGCTCAGTGATGGATGTGTTGCCGGTCCCTAGCCGCCACGCCATACGCAAGGGGAGATCCATGACAACGGCGACAAACGCTTTAATCGAGCCGCCATGTGCGGTGATTAAAACGGTTTCATCTGGGTATTGTTCGCAGACATCTTCTACAACACCACGCACACGATCCGCCAGTTCTTCCATGCTCTCCCCACCCGGAAGGGTGGTTGATGTGGCATCGAGTCGCCATTGATTGGCGATTTTTTCTTCTTCTTCGGTTAAATTTGGCCAATATTTTCCTTCCCAATCACCGAAGCTGAGTTCCCGCATGCGGGGTTCCGGTTTGATGGTGAGGTGGGGGTGGTGTTTGACGATTGTTTCGGCCGTATGCCAAGCTCTCTGTAGATCGCTGGACCACACGGCTGTGATGTTGTCTTCGCTGGCGAGTGCGTTGGCGACCGCTTCGGCTTGGGCACGGCCGGTGTCATTGAGTGGGGCGTCTAGCCTGCCTTGGATTCGCTTGGTTTTGTTCCATTCTGTTTCGCCGTGTCGGATAAGTAAGATTCGGGTCATGTTTTTCTCTCTTCTTTTTGTTTGGTGGGTGGGGGCGCGCTTGGTGATTGGTGTTTGTTGTTCAATTTATTCCCCATACCCATTTGGATGGGTGCGGTGCCATTCCCACGCGCTACTGATGATTGATTTGAGGCTGCCGTATTGTGGCGCCCAGCTTAGGTCGTCGTTGATCGCTTCGCTACCGGCGATGAGGATGGCGGGGTCGCCGGGGCGGCGGGCGCTGATTTCAGCCGGAATCGGGTGGCCGGTGACTTCACGGGCGGTATCGATGACTTCTTTGACGCTGTAGCCACGGCCGTTGCCCAGATTGTATTTGCGACTGCCGTTGTGCAGATCATGGAGCGCAAGAATATGGGCTTGGGCCAGATCGACGACATGAATGTAGTCGCGTACACAGGTGCCGTCTGGGGTGTCGTAATCATCGCCAAAGATATAGATTTTTTCCCGTTGGCCGAGAGCGACTTGTAAAACGAGCGGGATGAGATGGGTTTCAGGTGAATGGTCTTCACCGATATGGGGGAGATCGCCAGATGCATTGAAATAGCGCAAAGCGGCGTAGTTCATGCCGTATAGTGTTTCCATCCATGCGAGACAGCGCTCCAAGATGTATTTCGATTCACCATAGGGGCTACCTGGGACGATTTTCTCTTTTTCATCGATCGGCATCCGTTCCGGTTTATCGAAGAGGTTGGCGGTTGAAGAAAGGATGAACCGTTTTACCCCATGCTCGGCCGCGCTTTCCATCAGGTTCAGGCCGTTGACCACGTTGTCGCGTAGATATTTAAAGGGTTTTTCCATCGATTCGCCGACCAATGTGTAAGAGGCGAAATGCATAATCCCTTCCGGCTTATGTTCTGTCATCATCGCATCGATAGCCCCTTTATCGGCCAAGTCCCCTTCGACAAAGGTTGCTTTGGGATGTATCGCTTGGCGATGCCCTTGTGATAAATTGTCAAAAACGATGACCTCATTCCCACCTTCGATGAGTTGGTGGGTGGTAATACTTCCGATATATCCGGCACCGCCGGTGACTAATACTCGCATCAATCCTCCAAAATGAATTTAAAGTCTGATAAATGAAATGATTTCGGGTTGTTTGCCTGCAATGTCGCGCCCATGTGGGGTGCTTAACTGGGTGTGATCCCCTGAGTTTAACGGGTGATCGATCGGTGATACACGGTATTTTCGGCCAATTGGTAATAAAACCCAACTTTCTACGCGGAAAAATAGAAATGTTTATGGGGGACATAGTAAAATTGCTATTCCTGTCGGATTTGGTGGGAGTTGATCAATTAACGATTGTCATTCCCACG
>WTJY01000514.1 GCA_011524645.1 Anaerolineales bacterium
ACCTTCGCCAAATTAATCAACTCATTGGATTTGCTCCCCTCCTATCAGGAGGGGGTGGGGGAGGTGGATGAACCCTCTCCCCCACCCCCTCTCCCGTTGGGAAAGGGGAGCTTTTGATCCAACGCGAATTAAAAACAATTGAGAGATCGGCCCGAGATATTTTTAATTCAAGGAACAAATTTACCTCAAAGGCAAGACTGTTGTCATATATGCCTAAAAATGGCGAAGGTATTGCTTAGCGTAATCTGATATTTATCATACGCCAAGAGCGAAAGCTTCTTTAAAGCGGGCCGAGAAACAAAAAAGGCCGCGAATAACATAAAAGTTATCCGCGGCCATCACACACGTCACCACACAGAATCACACTTCTGCATTTCTTTTATACATCGGTGCTACGCATCCTTATTGTCATCGTCACTGTCTGCAGGGCCGGTGTCACTCGGATCATCAGCAACCGGAGCATCGCTGTCATCTGGCGTATCTGGGGCCGGTTCATCTGGCGCAAGACCTGCTACCGCAACATCTTTCCCAGGTGGAATCGGATCATCATCATCATCGTCATCATCGGCCGTGCTGTTTGATCGGCCACGGCTGCTCCACCAACCCTGAACTTTGTCCCAGTTCACTGCCACCCAGATCACACCACCAAGCAATGCGAGGCGGGCCAAAAAGCCGAAGATACCACCGATCCAACCACCATATCCTCGGCCACCATGTCCTCGGCCACGATCCCGATCGCCACCACGGCCGTCACGGCCGTCGCGATCACCGTCACGGCCGTCACGATCACCATTATCGCGGTCATCACCATCACGGCCCTCGCTATCTCTGGCTTCGGCACGATTTTCACGCGCTTCTAAAATCTCTTCTTCTGATTCAAAAGAAATTTCCCGATCAAAACGGCCGTTCCGGCCGTCAAAATCATTATTTCCACCAAACGTGCTAGCTTGCCCTGCTCGAAACGCGATACCCATTAGCAAAAACACGCCAACTGCGCTCGCGACACCAATCAAAAAATTTTTATTCCGTAACATTTAGACCTCCAAATGGTTTGGTTTACGACAATTTGTGGGGCTCCAACCGAATACATCTAAATAGTACGGCCCAATCATTTGGAAAATGTGAAGATTTAATTGAGAAAATGTGCAAGTCCCCAAACTTATCCACAAAGCGACTGCTCCCCCTGATTTCGCTTAACAATCCTACCGGTTTTTCTTCTGTGCCACCCCATCTAGGATCAACTCGACCAGCACCGCAAAGCTTTCATCTTTGCCTAGCGGCAGCGCAAATCCCCCAGTCGCCTCTAAACTAATAAAGCAATGCGAGGCGGGCCAAAAAGCCGAAGATACCACCGATCCAACCACCATATCCTCGGCCACCATGTCCTCGGCCACGATCCCGATCGCCACCACGGCCGTCACGGCCGTCGCGATCACCGTCACGGCCGTCACGATCACCATTATCGCGGTCATCACCATCACGGCCCTCGCTATCTCTGGCTTCGGCACGATTTTCACGCGCTTCTAAAATCTCTTCTTCTGATTCAAAAGAAATTTCCCGATCAAAACGGCCGTTCCGGCCGTCAAAATCATTATTTCCACCAAACGTGCTAGCTTGCCCTGCTCGAAACGCGATACCCATTAGCAAAAACACGCCAACTGCGCTCGCGACACCAATCAAAAAATTTTTATTCCGTAACATTTAGACCTCCAAATGGTTTGGTTTACGACAATTTGTGGGGCTCCAACCGAATACATCTAAATAGTACGGCCCAATCATTTGGAAAATGTGAAGATTTAATTGAGAAAATGTGCAAGTCCCCAAACTTATCCACAAAGCGACTGCTCCCCCTGATTTCGCTTAACAATCCTACCGGTTTTTCTTCTGTGCCACCCCATCTAGGATCAACTCGACCAGCACCGCAAAGCTTTCATCTTTGCCTAGCGGCAGCGCAAATCCCCCAGTCGCCTCTAAACTAATAAAGCCATGTATCGCACTGCGAAACCCCCGTACGGCGTGCATCGCTTCGTTCCCACGCAACCCATATGATGCCAAAACCAACAGGATAAGCTGTATAATTTGATTAGACACGGCCGTATGCTCCGCATCAAAGGGATGTCCAATCAAAGTCAATGGATATACCCCCGGATGAGCCCGCGCAAAAGCGCGATACGCATGGGCGATCCCCTCTAGCGCTTCACGCCCCATCTTACCCGCAATCGCTCGCTGGAAATCAGCCAACATCTCGCTTAATGCCACCACACGCAACCCCGCGTGCAAATCGTCTAACCCCGAAATATGGTTATAGAGTGATGGCGGCCGAATATTTAGCTCGGCCGCTAATTCTTTCAAACTCACCAAATCGGCCGATCCAGCGTCATCAATCAGCTGCATCGCTTTAGCGAGTACCAAATCCCGATTTAATCGCCGTTTTTTCTTCGCCTTACTCATAATCCACTCTTCTCCTCCGCAAGTGCGATTGCGGCCGCCAATTTCACGGCCGGATTTTCTAGCACACGGCCGTGCCCAGTAGCCAGCCGGCTCGGGTTTTTCGCCTGAATCACTTTGGCCGATTGAACGGCCGAAGGCAAATGCCACGTCGCCCAACCGGGCAAAGGAAAACGCCAATTCACCACACCCGCCACAGTTAAGCCCCCTTGTGTCTGAAACGCATCTCCCACAATAGCCGATCCATCACGGCCGTCATAAAAAGAGATGTGATCAGGCGAATGGCCCGGTGTTTTCATAACGACCAGAGAACCTATCCGATCCCCACTAACCACCACGTCAGGCACAGTTTTTGTTTCTTGCAAACCTCCCTTAATCGGCGTTTGTGGTTCATCTGGCAAAAGCATTGTATCACCAGCCAAAAACGAAACGGTTCGCACGGAAGCGAACACGGCCGCATCCGGCACTAACTCAACCAACGCATCCAAAGAAGCAACATGATCCCCATGCGCATGGGTCACTGTAATACGGCGAATCGGCCGTCCGATCTGCATCGCTGCACGCAAAATTCGCGGTGCGCTCCCCGGCAAGCCGGTATCAATCACGGTCAAACCATCATCTTCTTCAACCAAATAACAATTAATAACGCCAAATCGCGTCAATTTCCATAAGTAATCGCCATGCTCTGTCAAACCCATAAGATTTTTCCTCAAAATAAAGCTAATCAAAGTAATAAATAAACTATTTAAATTAGTTTGTCAAGGCAAAAATCAACATGACCATTTTACTCACGCAAAAAACCACACCCTTACTCTTACTCAGTCTCTCTTCTCTGTCCCTCTACGCGCAACCCTACCCATCCGTCATCGCCGGCACAGTCAATTCATCAATCGGTACCACTTCAACATTATCAAACTGCACCACAGTCAGTGCCTCTTCAGCCGTCACAGAAGAAGCGGTATAAAAGCCGATCTGACCCTGCACAATCGGCTCATCCGCATCGGTATACTGCCATAGCCGAAAATTATTCACAAACAGGCTAAACGTGTCCCCGATGACCTCAACTTGCAACACATTGGTTTCCCCAGCCGGATGAATATGGTCATCAAATGACCAAGATTCCGTCTCGAGCTGGCGTAACTCGATCCACTGGCTGTCTTTAAGCCGCCAAATACTCCACGCCTGATTCCCGTTAATACCAAAAACATAATAGTTCTGTCCATCTTGTCGATGAAAGATCAGCCCGAACCCACTCTCTGGCTGACCATCAACCAATGTCGCTTCGGCCGTAAACGAAAATTGATTATATGGACCCAAATTTTCCGGCAGAGAAGGCATTGCGACCCCACGCTCTAAAATCTGGACTTCATACACACCATCTTTCAACATACGTATGGTCGTACCTTGCGATTCACTCCAACCGGCCCTGTTATCAGAAAAATCATCCTGATAGGGCTGATTCAATTGGCTATCCGCCATCGAGGCCACACGTTCGTCCGCCATCGACGCCACACGTTCGTCCGCCATCGACGACACGCGCTCATTCGGCTGGCTATTGCCTGAAAAGACGAATAACCACACCAACAAACCAATTACAGCAACCCCCAAAGCCCCACCGACACCATACCAAATCGGGGACAGCGCATTGGGCGAAGTCTTTGTCATCATATTTTCTAATTGCTCATCATCTTGTCCCACTTGTAAATTCGCTTGTGCGATGGGTACAAGGTCAGCAATAAGCGTCGGTTGAGAAGTTGAGACGGCCGTCGCAGAAAAGGCCACCGTTTGACCATCAAGTGCTTGTACGACATGGGTCAGATCAGTCGCAAATTCTCTGGCCGACTGATAGCGCATCTCCGGCTCTTTAACCATCGCTTTTTCAATAACACGTTCGACCAGAGGATGAACATCCGCATTGATCTCCGAGGGTGGTGGGGGAGGCTCGTTAACCTGCTTCAAGATCAACCCATACAACGTATCTGACTCAAATGGCTGACGGCCAGTCACCAGTTCATACAGAACCGCTCCCAATGAATACACATCACTGCGATGATCTCCCTGTTGCCCAACCGCTTGTTCTGGTGACATATAGGCCGGTGTTCCAGAAGTCGCCCCATCCCGCGTAATCCGCGTTGCGTCCAGCATGGTCGCAATCCCGAAATCGGTCAAAATCGCTTTTCCATCAATAGTACGCATAATATTGGCCGGTTTGACATCACGGTGAACCATCCCATGATGGTGAGAATAATCAAGCGCGTCAGCAATATCTCGTATCATCTCCAGAGCATCTACAATCGGCATAAGAGCACCCATCCCATGTTCTTCTCTTAAAAGAAGCAAATAATCTTCTAGTGATTTACCGCGCAAAAACTCCATCGCAATAAAATAGTTCTCCCCCGCCACATCGAAATCAAAGATCTGAATAATATGGGGATGGCGCAGAGAAGAGACCGCTTTCGCCTCTCTCCTGAAACGATTTGTCAGCTCATCATGTGACATCAAGTGAGGATGCAAAACTTTGAGAGCCACTTCTCGCTCAAGCGGCTGTTGTACCGCGCGATACACTTCAGCCATCCCTCCAGACCCCACCGATTCTAAAATTGTATATTTGCCAATTGTTTGACCAACAAGAGTATTTGCCATCTTCGCTATTCCTTTGTGTTTTGCTCTTAAACAGCCTAGATTCTAACCTGCTTACATTACAAAGATATTACCGGAAAACTGGGGAATCGGTCATACTAAAAATGACCAATGATCGCCGAAAATCATCTCCCTATTTCTAGAAACAAGAGGCTATGTCAATACCTTCGCCAAAGTAATCAACTCATTGGATTTGCTCCCCTCCTATCAGGA
>WTJY01000216.1 GCA_011524645.1 Anaerolineales bacterium
ACCCCCACACCACTGCCACTTAACATTTACATCAATGGAGCCGTCCAAAATCCGGCCGTCTATCAGCTCCCCCACCACGCCATTCTCCAAGATGCGCTAGAATCAGCTGGCGGCTTCACCTCAGATGCCCAAACAAAATTTATCAACCTCGCCCAACCGCTTAGTGATGGCATGCAAATCTATATCCCCAACCAAGACGAGCCAGATATACCGACACAAACCGCACGGCCGCACATCACAGATCAAGCAACCGCCCCATCCCACCCCAACGACATCAGCGATCTAGCAACGATGATCGATATCAATATCGCTACCGCCGCACAGTTAGAAACGTTACCCGGGGTCGGCCCCAGCACGGCCGCTAAAATCATCGCCCACCGTGAAGAAAACGGCTTGTTCCCCACGGCCGAATCGATTATGGAAGTCTCGGGGATCGGTCCAGCAAAATATGAACAGATGGCCCCTTTTATTCAAATCGCAGAGGAATAAAAAACCGATATAAAAGCGGCATCGGTCAATAAGAATTTTCGCCCTAGCCCACATCCAGAGCTACAATTCTTCCCATGACCACAGGATCAATTCTTCTCTCTATCGCCCTATTCTTAATCGTTGCCATTTTTGTGGCACGGCCGTTTCTACTCCCCAAACAACAGCCCCCTCGCCTGACCGAGCATCAAATCCTAGACGCTGAAAAAGAAGCTCTACTTGCTCAAATCCGTGCCCTCGATTTCGATGCGGAAACAGACAAACAAGATGATGAAGTCTATCAACGAGAGCGGGAGCAGCTTATGCAGAAAGCGACTATCGTCTTGCAAAAACTAGATCAAACCCAAGACATCGATCAAGCGATTGAAGCAGCCATCGGCCGTCTCATTCCCCAAGACGAACAGACCCACTGCCCCAAATGCCAAAACAACGTCACCTCCACCGATCGTTTCTGCGCCAATTGCGGTCACAACCTCACCACCACAAACGAAGGAGCCTCTTCATGATCCGCCCCAAATGTATTCGATCTCTGATCCTATCTCTCTGTGGTTTCTTTTTGTTGGCTCTGCCCAACACAACCTTTGCCCAAGACACGCCCCCAACCGTCCCCCCCGATGCCGACCCGACTACCGGTTTGCAGATCTATCGCCAGCGTTGCGCCAACTGTCATGGCGATCTCGGCTTAGGGGATGGGGAACTAGCCGCACAGCTGCCAAATCCGCCGACCGCTATCGGATCACCAGATTATCTAAGCACGGCCGATCCCAACCAGATTTTCGCCACCATTCAGCAAGGGAATGTCTTGGCTGGTATGCCCGCCTTTGGTGAAGGGGGCAATAGCGATCCGTTAAGCGATGCCCAAATCTGGGACATCGTCGCCGGTCTCTATACGCTAGAACAATTTACCCAACCGATCGAAGCGGCTAAAATCAGCGGCCGTGTCACCAATGGGACCACCGGTGAAGTGATCCCCAACAGCACCACCATACTACAAGCCTTTACCAGCGATTTCACCAACGCTCTACAACTAGAGACAACAACAGACAGCGACGGCCGTTACACGTTTGACCTAACCGACATTCCTCCAGATTGGTTCTATCGCACCGTCGCCACCTATGAAGGGCTCGATTTCACCAGCGATTTCGTCCCCCTCACCCCGTTCATCACCGATATCGCCCTGCCGGTCACCGTCTACAACAGCACAACCAGTGACGATAACGTTTCGATCAGTCAGCTCGAAATCATCTTCACATTTGGTGATGACCGCGTCCAAGTCGCCGAGTTTTATACCTTTAGCCATAGCGAAGACAGCGTATACGTCGGCGAAACCGGTGACTATCGCGGGGGAACACTCCGCTTTTCCATTCCTGAAAATGCGGAAAATGTGGCTATTCTGCGCAACGTCGGCGGTGTCGTCGATTTTGTCCCGATGGACGAACAAACCATTGTCACCAGCCCCACAGAGCGGCGCATTGCGTGGCCTCTATCCCCCGGTCAAGCGGGGCTCCGTCTCCTTGTTCGTTATACCTATCCCTATGACCGCGCCCTCGATTTCAGCCATCCACTCCCCTATCCGGTCGAAACGTTATCCGCCATTATGCCTGACAACGGGGTTTCACTGAGCAACGCCGATTGGGCACAACAGGAAATCACCTATAGCGAAACCAACGACCCAGCCCTCACCCGTGTCCGCTTTGCCCCCACCTCACCCAACCCAACCGCCATCAACGCCAGCCTCAACGGCTTCCCCGAACGCGTCCTCGATGAATCAGGCCAACTCATTATCGCCCGCAATGAACAACAAGAGCTAACCATCGGCATCATCGCCTTGCTCATCACCCTCACCGCCGTTGCCTCTCTCGCCTACAGGTGGCGCACCACCCCACCCGCCCTCAACGACCAAGACGAGCTCCTGCAACAACTCGCCGCCCTCGACCTCGCCTACCAAGAAAAGCAAATCGGCCGAACCCTCTACCAACGTCGTCGCACCCAGCTCAAAGAACAACTGCGCACCATTTGGCGTACCAAATAATAAATAACGCAAAAAAGGGTTCGCACTAAATAACCAATCGCGAACCCCTTTTACCTTTTGCCTTTCCCCTTTATCCCCACCACCTTCCCCGGATTCAAAATATTCAACGGGTCAAACAGCGTCTTCACCTGTTTCATCACCTCAATCGCCCCTTCCCCATGTTCATAGACCATATATTTTTGCTTACCGATCCCGACCCCATGTTCGCCGGTACACGTGCCATCCAATTCAATCGCTTTCTGCACAACACGATCATTAAAATCATGGAGCACCGCCCATTGGTCATCATCATCAAGCGGCGCGAAATTGACTGTATGCAAATTGCCATCTCCTGCATGACCGAACAGTGTGCCGTGAACCCCCATCTCCCCATATAAGCTGTTGGCATAAGCGGCCAGCTCTGGATAAGCGGAAATCGGCACCGACACATCGGTAATCAGATAATGGCTATCAGGATAGACACTAAACAAAATTTCACCCAACGCATGACGTCCTTCCCATAAGCGATCACGCGACTCACGGCCGACCCCAGCTTCAAAGCGGGTACAGCCACAATCCTCACAAATCTCTTTCACCAGTTCAAGTTCCGCTTTAATCGCCACCTCACTCGCCCCATGAAACTCCATAAGCAAGGTCGGCATCTCTGGCAAATCAGTCACCCGCATATTCATAAATCGAATCGATTCCGCGTCTAACAGTTCAAGAGCGGCCGGACTAATCCCAGACCCTTTAATCCCAAAAACCGCTTCGGCCGCAGACGGGGTATCATCAAATGTGGCCACTACCGCACTAAAATGCTCCGGCAACGGGGCCAAAATCAAGGTCGCTTCCGTAATCAACCCCAAGGTCCCTTCTGATCCGGTAAACAAATGGGTTAGATCATAACCGGCCGACTGCTTCAAACTACGCGATCCGGTACGAATCACTTCGCCGCTAGCCAACACGACTTCTAACGCCAATACATTGTCCCGTGTCGCTCCATATTTGACGGTCCGTGTCCCACTGGCATTATTCGCAATCATCCCCCCGATACTCGCATTCGCCCCTGGATCGGGGGCAAAAAACAACCCTTGTCGCGCCAACAGCTGGTTCATATCTTTATAAAAAATCCCGGGCTGTACCGTCACCTGAAAATCGTTTTCATGTACTTCAACAATTTGGTTCATCCGGCCGAAATCAATCACAATCCCACCGTGAACCGGATTCGAGTTCCCTTCTAAACTGCTCCCAGCTCCCCACCCCACCAGAGGGATTCGATTTGCTGAAGCATATTTGGCGACCGCACTGACCTCGGCCGTATTCGCTGGCCAGACCACCGCATCAGGCAACCGTCTCTCATGGGATGACTGATCTCCACTATGAATCTGCAAAATCGATTCGGCCGCCGAAGCATGCGCATCTCCCACAATTTCCGCTAAATCTGCTACCAATCCCATCTTGTTTCTCCTTTATGATTCAAAATCCACATGCCCGCAAATTATACCCCGCCCCACAAATCATCCCCATTCGCGTAAAAAATCATTTGCGAACCTCCACTAAAACCCTTACAGAAATGTAATTTTTCGCTTACATTCTTCACGACAGCCAACCCAAGTGGTACAATTCACGCATGGCCAAGTACTCGAATGATCAATGGATGCAACTGCTAAGCGGTGAGCCAGATAGTGATGCCCTCTTAGAACTGCGCGAACTCCTCGTGCGTGGCCTTCGCTATACCCTCTCCACTCGCGTTGACAGCAATTTAGACGCCCTCGTCGAAGATTTCTCACAGGAAGCTCTCTTGAAAATTCTCGACAAGATCGATACCTTTCGCGGTGAAAGCCAATTCACCACATGGGCCCAAAAGATCGCCGTGCGGGTCGCTCTTACCGAGCTACGCCGCAAACGCTGGAAAGACAGGTCTCTCGAAGAGATAACCACTTCACGTGATGGCGAATCACAAATGGAAACGATGCTCATGTCCGATTCCGGCCCAACGCCTGAAGACCGTACCACCCAACAAGGGATGATGAATATGGTACAGCGGTTTATTCAGGAAGAGTTGACCGACCGCCAACGGCAAGCGATCTTAAAGGTTATGGTTTCCGGCACCCCGATGGATGTCGCGGCCGAACAGCTAGGGACCAACCGCAACGCCCTCTATAAACTGATCCACGATGCTCGTGTGCGTCTTAAAAAGCGCGTTATCAAAGAAGGGCTCTCACCGCAAGACATTTTGGATGCATTTTAGCGAAAATTTATCTTTCAGCGTAAGAAGCGATACAATAGGGACGTCCAAAGGAAATACTAGGACGAAATCGCATGACGAAATTTATTCAAAAAATCCAACAATTTTTTAGTCACTTATTCGGCTTCTCATCTCCCAAAGACCCCAAACAACAACTGGTTCAAGGGATGATGCAGGCACTCCAAATGACCGAAGAAAAGGAGCTCGCCTGTGAGGACGTCTTTGAAGTGGTTGATCAGTATGCCGAAATGATCATTCGAGGCGAAGATGCTTCTGAAATTATGCCCTTGGTCCATCATCACTTGGCGATGTGCCATGAATGTAAAGATGAATTTGAAATGTTATTGGAGATGATGCAGGCGACCGCTGAACTCACGGCCGATTAACCCAATTAACTTATCCCACAAAATATCCCACATTTATCCCACATCTGATTGTGGGATAAATGTGGGATATTTTTTTGCTTAACTCATGTTACGCGATCATGACCCATAGCTCCCGACTTAACGGTTCTACGGCCGTCCCCCACCCTAAATCCCTCCCCTGAGGGGAG
>WTJY01000503.1 GCA_011524645.1 Anaerolineales bacterium
AATTATTTTTAATTCGCGTCTGATCAAAAGCACCCCTCTCCCGTTGGGAGAGGGGTGGGGGAGAAGGGTAATCCACCTCCCCCACCCCCTCCTCATAGGAGGGGAGCAAATCCAATTAGACGATCCACATTGGCGAAGGTATTGGCTGATCGCTTAATTATTTTTAATTCGCGTCTGATCAAAAGCACCCCTCTCCCGTTGGGAGAGGGGGTGGGGGAGAGGGGGAATCCACCTCCCCCACCCCCTCCTTGTAGGAGGGGCGCGAATCTAAACAGTTGATTAATTTGGCGAAGGTATTGTTATGAAGCTGTATGAGATATAGGGCTAAATAGTGCAGATTATGAATCAAATTGTGGCCGGTTTTGTGTAAATTCCCTAGCCTAATTGAGAATTGAGATATTGATTTTTGCTTATCAGTGCTTATCAAGGTTTATCAAGATTTGCCAATAATTGACAAATCTTGTCATTTTTGATACCAATTACCTAAAAAAACAGGTTGACGTTTTGCTAGTTTCTATTTGTAAGTACAAATTTTCTAAATTTTTCAAGACTGATCAATTTTGCTACAATTGTTTTTAACAAAATTTATCATTTATCATTTTTGTGTGGCAAACTCAAATGTTCTACTAAAATTCAGGTTTCTATTGTTGTATTTTTTGTCCCCTTCCTCTCAAAAAACAACAACCCAAGGTCTATTTTTGACTTAAATAGATTAAATATTCTGAGCGTAGCCTTACTCACCCAACTAATTTTTTTAAAATCTTTAAATTTATTTTTTGATTGATTACTGTTTCTATATAGGAGAATTAAATGTCAGAAGTTGAAGAAACAACAACCCTGCAAGAAGATCCTGCAACCTTTAAGCAAATCGCGGAACGACACAAAGAGATTCTTATTGCAAGTTTACGTCGCTATGTCAAGGAATTAGGATTGCCTGAAGTTGAGCGCCGCACCGGTATCTCACAAGCACAGATCGCGCAGTATATTTCCGGCCGTAAATCGGCCCCGACTTTAATTACGTTGATTCGTATGGCGCGTGGGTTGAATACCTCTGTAAGCAACTTGATCGGTGATAATGTTGAACAAGCGGATCTACTGTTCCCTGACCAACAAGAAAATCTCGAACTCATTGCAAAGCTCCTTCATAGCAAAACTGAAGAACTAGAATTGATGCTGCGTTTACTCAGCCTTCATGGCGATACACGCAACGCGATCTTCCAGATCATTCGAGCTTCAACTAAGTAAAAATTTGTTGATTCTTCGGAAATATGAGCCATCCCAAATTTAGCGTTTACGCGAAATCGGGCTGGCTCATGTTTCTCTTACGAACTGCCGCCTATGTGACTAGAGACTATTGATTGATCGCTTGCCAGAGCGCTTCTGGTCGTACAGGAATTTCCTGCATTTGCACACCGGTTAAATCTAGAATTGCGGAGGTCACGGCCGCCGCCGCCGCCGAAATCGGAGGTTCGCCAATACCACGCATCCCAAATGGGCCATGAGGAGAATGATTTTCGATCATGATCGTGTCTAATGTCGGGCTGTTATCGATCCGAGGCAGCGCATAATCCATAAAACTGCCGGATAACAATTGCCCATCTTCATCATAGACCATCGCTTCGTATAGCCCCATGCTCAGGCTCTGAATGGCCCCTCCCATAATTTGACCTTCAACCATCATCGGGTTTAGTGCAAAGCCGACATCTTGAATGGTGACAAGCTGATCCGCTTTGATCATACCGGTCACTTCATCGATGCTTAGTTTGACCAGCTGGACCGCAAATGCGGCACCCGCTTCCGGCGGTGATGCTTTCCCTTCGGCCGCGACCGGGCCAGGACCGGCCGTGCGGCGCGCTTTTCGCACCAACTGGCCGATGCCCACCTTGCGGTCCGGCACCCCTCGCACAAATGCTTCACCTTCTTCGATCACAACGTCATCGGCCGCTGCTTCAAACTCTTCGGCGGCCGCTTCTAGTAGCTGTTGTTTTACCTGATTGGCCGCATCACGCACCGCACCAGACACACTATAGGCGACTTTACTGCCACCGCTACCGGGGCCGTAAGCCCCTGTGGTGTCATCTTGAATGATATCGACATCGTCTGGTGAGACGCCGAGGATTTCGGCGGCGACCAGCACAAAACTGCTGTTGACACCGGAGATGTCGACTGAGCCGACATTGACCCGCACACGGCCGTCTGTATCTACACGGCAAATCGCTTCGGCCGCTTCCATAAAGGTGGGCCAAGCCCCGACCGCTAACCCGACACCATCCCCGTTTTTGCTGTTTTGCCAGAGTGGGTGGGCTTTGGCCGCTTCAAGACATTGACGCAACCCGAGGTTGTTTGGCATCGGCCGGCCGGTGCCGGTTTTGTCCCCATCAGTGACCGCATTTTTCAGGCGAAAATCGAGACGATCAACCCCTAATTCCCGCCCCATAGCGTCCATATTCCCTTCGACGGCAAATGCCGCTTGAGGTGCCCCCGGTGCACGGTATGCGCCAACTGGGGGCTTGTGGGTATAAATTTCATACGTGCTAATTTGGACAGCATCCCATTTATAAGTACTGCCCATGAGTGTGGCCATTAAGCCACCATGATTAAAGCTAAACGCCCCGTTATCGGTGAAGACACGGGCTTGCATCGCGGTCAGCTTGCCTTCTTTGGTCACCCCTGTTTTTAACTGCACACGCATCGCTGGGGCGGGCATGGTGCTGAGAAAATCTTCAGATCGAGAGAGTTGAAGTCGGACCGGTTGTCCAACAGTTAAGGCCACGGCCGCCGCTAGTGGATCGTAAATCCCATATTTGGCCCCAAAACCGCCACCGACCGTCATCGGTTTGACGATCACTTTGTGTTCTGGCAAGCGCATTTGGCGGGCCACATCACTACGGACTTGATGCTGCCCTTGGGTGCTGCTGTAGAGCGTTAAACCATCCCCCAATGGGTCAGGGTCGGCGATGGCGGCATGGGGTTCCATATACCCTTGGTGGACCATATTGGTCCGATAGCTCCGTTCGATGACGACATCGGCTGCGGCCCAAGCTGCGTCTAAATCCCCATAGGAAAAATGATTTTCCGCATGAACATTGTTGAATTTTTCTTTCTCGTCTTCTTCGTCCCCTTTAACCACTTCCCCATGTAGCGAGGCCATATCCATCTCTTCTTTGGGTAAGCCGTGGGGCCAGATTTGCGGCGAATCCGGTTTAATCGCTTCATCCATATCGACCACGGCCGGTAGTGGATCATAGTCGATAAAAACCATTTCTAGCGCATCGGTAGCGATCGCATCACTTTCGGCAACGACAACGGCGACCGGTTGTCCGACCCAGAGCGTTTCCCCTTTTGCCAATATCGAACTGGTACGAGAGGTGATCACTCGATCATGTGTTGGTAGGTCTTCAGCGGTGAGGACCGCTACGACCCCTTCGATCGTTTCCGCTTCACTTTTGTCGATTTCGGTGATTTTGGCGTGTGCATAAGGGCTTAGTAACGGCCGTGCATACAACATTCGTGGCAGCTGAATATCAGAGACGTATTGAGCACGCCCCATTACTTTTTGTCTTCCTTCAACGAGCGGCCGTGGTTTGCCTAAATACTTATATTCCCCATTTGTTTGAGACATGGTTTATTCTCCTATTCGTATCCCGTAAAAATTGTCGTGTTTGGATGCCCCTCTGTCTATTACAAAAATGTTTTGGGTTGAGATCGTTTTATTATAGCGGTCTAGTCAGGCGACCGTAAATGACTCTAACAAGATTTGACCACTGTTTACAAACAAGTGACCTTGCTTTTACATGCGTATATTTTGTTACTTTGCTGTCTCTCTTTCGTAATTAATTCTTTTGTAAGGAAATCCTGCTATCCTGTTAAAGATAAAACAACAATTGTCTGCGCCAGCATCAAACACTGGCGAGTAAAGCAATACCTTCGCCATTTTTACACCTCTGTGACAAATAATTTGCCTTGAAGGTAAATTTGTTCCTTGAATTAAAAATATCTCGGGCTGATCGCTCAATTATTTTTAATTCGCGTCAAATCAAAAGCTCCCCTCTCCCAACGGGAGAGGGGCTGGGGGAGAGGGGTAATCCACCTCCCCCAACCCCTCCTCATAGGAGGGGAGCAAATCCAATGAGTTGATTACTTTGGCGAAGGTATTGAGTAAAGGAGAATCAAATGAGTATTTTTAGCCGACGAGCCAAAGAATCTGAAGTTGCTAGCCAAAATCGTTTGCCCCCCGGCCAATCACTAACCGAACGGTTTCCCGTTTTGCACTATGGCCCTACACCACAATATGCGACGTTAGAGAGTTGGGACTTACGGGTGTTCGGTTTAGTCGAAGAAGATGTGACTTGGTCATGGGAAGAGTTTAATAAGCTTCCCCGAACTGATACGGTCATGGATATTCATTGTGTGACGCGCTGGTCGAAATTTGACACACTGTGGAGCGGTGTTGCGATGAAGACATTGATTGATGAAGGGTTTATTAAGCCGTTGCCCGAGGCGAAATATGTTATCCAACATTGCGAGCATGGGTATACCACCAATACATCGCTTGAATTTTTGTTACAAGAAACGGTGTTGCTGGCGACCCACTTTGATGGCAAGCCGTTGACCCCAGAACATGGTTATCCGCTACGAGTGACGGTCGGTTCTAAGGCGGACCGGAGCGAGCGGGAAACGAAATATTTCTGGAAAGGTGGCAAATGGCTACGCGGTCTTGAGTTTCGGGCTAAAGATGAACCGGGCTTTTGGGAAGTGAATGGGTATAACAACAATGCGGACCCGTGGGAAGAAGAGCGATTTAGCCGCCGTTGGTAGGTAGCCGATCTTTGTTTTTATCGCTTTGTCGTATCGCTGTTGTGTAGTTGTTTCACGGCCGCACAACAAAATCATTGGGTCTGCACACATTTGCCAAAACATGGCATAATTCCCCCGCTAAATTATCAACAAACTAATCTGTGGCAATACCTTCACCATTTGTAGATCGCTGTGACAAATAATTTGCCTGTAAGGTAAATTTGTTACTTGAATTTCTCTACCGGAGACCCCTTAAAAATGGCCGAGCTAACGACGAAGTCCTAAATTCTTGTCCTGATTTTTCGGCCTTCGGCCAAAACGCCCCCTTGGGACCAGGAATTTGCTTCATTCAGGTGAATAATGATCCGCAAAATATGAGGTGTCCGGTAGAGAAACTTGAATTAAAAATATCTCGGGCTGATCGCGCAATTATTTTTAATTCGCGTCGAATCAAAAGCTCCCCTCTCCCAACGGGAGAGGGGCTGGGGGAGAGGGGTAAT
>WTJY01000399.1 GCA_011524645.1 Anaerolineales bacterium
GACAACGCTAATTGCACGCGATGAAAACAATCAAATTACCCGGGTTGATTTGCCGAGTGGGGACTGTTTAGAGGCTGAATACAATGGGTTGGGGCAAGTCACTTATACCGCTCGTTGGACCGCTGAAGAGTGTGTCAAAGAGGTCGCGGATCGGAATCCTGACAATGGGGAATTCGCTTGGCGTACCTATGAACCGCGCTTTAATCAAGTCAAGACCAATATCGATGAGTTCGGCCGTGTTCTAACGCACACCTATGACTACGAATTGGGCGTTGGTGATGCGGGACGCATTGTGCGACGTGAATACACGCCTGTTGAAGATGAAAATGGAGCGTTGGTACAACCCTTCATTACCTATGAATACAATGATCTTGGCTTGATTTCGCGGGAACAGGATGTTCGGGGGACCGTCACCGAATATGTCTATACCGCAGGAACACCAGATGAAGCGGCCGATGGGACAAATCCATTGTTCGCTCCCGGTATTCAACCGGTCGCCGGATTATTGACGAAAATTACCCTAGATGCCGATGATTTAGATGGAGATGGTCTTAGCTATGTGACTGAATTTAAATCATTCGATGCGCTAGGCAATGCGCAACAGATTGTCCGACCCGGCGACTTTGAACAGTTCCGTACCTATGACATCATGGGACGGTTATTAACAGAGACCAACTACTTGGGTGTTGTTACCAAGTATGAATACGATGAGCAAGGGATGATGGTCCGGCGAATTGATGACTACACTGCCGATGGGGTGACCGGCGAAAATGTCGAAACGATTTCCGTATACGATAACGAAAACCGCCTGATTACCCAGCGAACGGTTGGCGCCGGATTGGTGCTTGAACAGCATATGCGGTATGACATCAACGGCCGGATGGTGAGCCAAACCGACACCCAAGGGAATGAAACCCGCTATATCTATAACGATGTGGGGCAACGGACCAAGATCATTGATCCGTTGGGGGATGAAACGAGCTTTGAATATACGATCGAAGGGTTGTTAGAAGTTACGATTGACCCTGAAGGAAACCGGACCCGAACAGTGTATGACGAGTTTAATCGGGTTGAGCAGCAAATTGCAGCGGAAGGGGAATTTGATTATGTGACCGCTTATACCTATAACGAAGAGCACTTAGTCGAAACCGTTACCCAGCCGAATGGGTTGGTTACCTATTACGAATATGACGAGGTGCGACGCAATACGAAGACGACGCTGGACTATGGTGGTCTTAATCTGGTGTCGACAAATACCTATAACCTGTACACCGATCTGGTCCGCTCTGAAGACCATCGTAATACGGTCACTTATCGTGAGTATGATGCGTTCGGCCGTAATACGTTGACGCGCCAAGATGACGGCGGGCTCGACTATGAAACAAGCACCGTTTACGATAGTGCCGGTAATGTAGCGCGCTCGATTAGTGTCGATGGCACGGTCACGCAATATATCTATAACCCAGACACCAATCAAACGGAACAAATTTGCCGTGACGTAGAAGGGTTTAACTACTGCACCTCATTTGAGTATGATCGACGTGGCCGACAAATCCGCACGATTGATGCTGAAGGGGTTGCGAGTGAAACTCGCTACAACGAGTTGGGCTTGGTGCTGGCTGAAATCGCAGATGCGGATGGTTTAGCGGCTACTTTAACGATGGAATACAACGATCTGTTGCAAATGATCAAGGTGACAGATGCGAACGGCAATATGAGTCAGATGACCTATGATCGACTCGGCCGGATCGATCAAGAAATCTATCCAGACGGGACTTATGTGGGGTATACCTATGACTCACGTGGGTATATCGATGTCCTGACGCTAGAAGATGGGGAAACGATCGATTACACCCATGATGCGCTCGGCCGTCAAACACGGCTCGACTTTTCTGACGGGAGCTGGCAATCGTTCGACTATGACAACATGGGACGGATGACCGATGCGATCCAAGAAATGGGATCGTATCGGACCCACCACATCATGGAATATGATGATTTGGGGGCGATGCGGAAAACCACCCAGCAGATTCAAGGATTGACCAATAGTGTGGCCGCGACCTACGAAACCGGTTACTACATGGACCATGCGCTCGGGCAACGAACTGTGACCTATCCATCTGGCACAGTACGTCAACATGTGACTGATCAACTCAATCGGATCGATACGATTGAAGATGGGGCTGGCGGGGTGATTGCTGATTACAACTACGATCGGATTAATCGGTACCAGACCGTAACCTATAGCGAAAACCAGCTGGTGAACCGGGTGGAATATGATGCGCTCGGCCGGATTACCCATGCCAAAGTTGAAAGCGGGGGCAATAGCTTGGTTGATTATGCCTATGGGTATGACAAAGTGGGCAACCGCACCTATATGCAGCGCAATCACAAAGCGGATCAGCCGGTTGATGTTTACCAGTACGATGACCTTTATCAGTTGGTTAATGTTTGGTATGGTGCTGATGGAACCGCACCAGGCACTTTGACCGATTACAACAATACCGATGCGTATGAGCTAGACCTCATGGGGAATCGCCTCTCCGTGTTTGATGGGATCAATACCGATACCTATGGCCCCAATAATGGGGAGCGTCTTAGCAACATCATGAATCGGTATGAGTCGGTCAACGGGGTGGCGTATGGGTATGACCTGCGTGGCAATCTGTTGCTCGATGATGAAAATGTGTATACGTATGACATTTTGAATCGTTTGGATTCATCGACACCGCAAGGAACAACAGATAAGACCGACTATGTGTATGATGCACGCGGCCGTCGTGTGGCAAAAATCGCGCCTGATGGGCAACTTACCCATTACGTTTACGATACCAATCATCGGGTCATTGAAGAGCGGAACGATGTTGGTTCGTTGCTAGCTACCTATACCTATGGTGAAGGGATGGATGAGCCGATCTCGATGACGCGAGATGGGGCGACTTATTACTACCACCGTGATGCGCTGGGTAGCGTGACGGAGTTGTCGGACACGCAAGGCAACATTGTTGAACAATATGAATATGATGTCTATGGCGCAGTGACGATCTATGGGGGGAATGGTGCGGAAATCGCAGAATCGGCCGTGGATAACCCGTATCTCTTTACCGGCCGACGGCTCGATACAGAGAGTGGTAATTACTATTATCGGGCGCGGGTCTATAACCCCGAAATCGGCCGGTTCCTCAGTCCTGATCCGTTGGGGTATGGGGCTGGTGATTACAATCTTTATCGCTATGTCTTTAACAACCCGACCAATATGGTCGATCCTACGGGTGAGTTTGCCTTAACCACGCTTCTATTCAACTTTTCTAAAGAAGTGATGATCGATGCGCTTTTACAGGCGACTATTAGTTATTTCTTTGACCCCGAAGTCAATAGCGTTTTGGATGCTTTTGCCAGTATCGATGTAGGAGATGCGCTATGGGCTGGGCTTGTAGGAATTTTGCCGGGTAGCAATTTATTTAAGGCGATGCTTGAAGCGGGCAAGACGGTCTATGATGGGTATATGGATGCCTTAGAGGATCCATGCCGAGAATATACAGAGAAAGATGCGCTCTATGATTTTGCTATGGGTGTCGCACGTGATTTGTTGCTCAATCGTGGTCTGGAGTTGGTCCAGAAACATGGTATGTCAGCCATTCGGGCGGGACTAAAGAAGTTAGGGCTCGATGAGCAAGCCCAAACGATTCTAGCAAAGTTTGACAATGCGGATACACCTGATGGGAATGGCAAAGATGGGGGTGGGGACGGCCGAAATATTAGCTGTTCGCGAAATAGCTTTACAGCTGATACCCTTGTCACCACAGATAACGGACAAGAACCGATTGCCGATATTGAAATTGGGGATCTTGTTCTGGGGTATAATGAAGAAACGGGTGAAATCGGTTACTATCCGGTTCTGGCTTTGATCTCACATGTCAAGACGCAGATAATCTATCTGACGATTGATGATGAGCTGATTGTCACCACGGCCGAGCACCCGTTTTACACGGCCGAGGGTGAGTGGGTTGACGCAAGTGAACTAGAAGCTGGGGATGAGATTCGCACGGCCGAGTGGGATACCGGTGTGGTTGATTCGGTGTATACGGTGACACGGCCGGAGGAAATGTACAATTTCACGGTTGGGGTGGCGCATACCTACTTTGTTGGTGAGCAGGAATGGTTGGTTCATAATACCAACATCCCATGTATTAACGATATTCGCGCCGGTCAAGAACAATATATGAGACAGCAAACAGGGTTCACGGGAACTCGTATTGTAGGTGCGTGTGAAATATGTACAGACGCAGTTGCTAAACACGCGCTTGATGAGGGTTACTGGCATAAAAAAGTTAAGCTAGATGACCTTTATCCATCAAGAGAAGAGTGGGTCATAGATGGTAAGGGTGTAGGTACTCCCCATTATGTACTTCATTTTCGAATTAATGGCGTAGATTATATTACAGATGCATCCAACAATATATGGGGAGTTGAATTTTCAGAGTACATCCATGAGCACCTTGGTATTCAACCCTTCGACCCATACAACTGATCTCAATACAACAATTAAATGTGATGTATGAAACAAATAAACATAGGGTACATTGATTTACGTTTTGGTTCACAGCCCAAAAATATCCTCAAAGAGATAGTGCTTAAATATCGAGAGGATCAAAGTAATAGCTGGTTAAACGATATACCTACAGATAATGTGTTTGGTGCTGGATCCAGCATTCCAATTACGCACTCATTTAAATTGAAAGGTATAAATGCGCTTAGTTGCTTTTACCTATGTGGGATGTTTCTCCCAAAATTATTTACTTACATTTGGGGACATACCTCATTTACGGTAATTGAGATTCTATATAATCACTTAAGCGATTTCAGAGATTATTCAAGCTATAGGGAAAGAATCCAATGGACATTGGCACAACATAGGGAGAAAAATATTCCGTTCATATTGCTTTGTCGCTATCAAGATGAAGACACTCCTAATTTGACATTTGCGCATCAAGTTCTCAACTTGCAATCATCTGATTCTTTTATGTTTTATTTATCGGGTGATGTGGATACAGTAGCCGATGCATTAGCTCATAAAATAAATCAGACTAGGGAGTAACTTTACAGAATCAAACGTAATCTGAGGCAAAATTACATTACTACAATGAACTCAACGCTTAGAAGACCATCTATCTGACGATTGATGATGAGCTGATTGTGACCACGGCCGAGCATCCTTTCTACACGGCTGAGGGTGAGTGGGTTGACGCAAGTGAGCTAGAAGCTGGGGATGAGATTCGCACGGCCGAGTGGG
>WTJY01000427.1 GCA_011524645.1 Anaerolineales bacterium
AGAAAAATGCTATCTGATGTGACCACACCGAGCATGGCGATCATAAATAAGCCTAGGTAAACGAAAAAGCGATTAATTTTCGCATCGCCATTCATATACCCGCTCGCATAAATTAAGATCAACCCGCCAACACCGGTGACGAGTAGCGCCATGAGCAAGCTCAATCCGTCTAAGCGGAATGATAAATTAATATTTAAGGCCGGTACCCAAGCATAGCTAAACGAGACGAAATCGCCTGCGGCCGTTTGGGGGACCAATGTAATGAGAAAACCAGCAATCGTTAAGGGTATTAATCCAAATAGCCAAAGATGATTACTTGGCGCATGGGGATGTGCCATAGATGGTCAATCCTCGTAGAGACACTAGATAGTGATAATGTAATTTTGGTAAAGCGTGGGAATTTGCTTTATTATCCCACATTGTGGAGACAATGTGGAAACTTAGCAATCTATACTATAGCAAAATATTCCTAATAAGTCAGGTTTGGTTACGTGGATTTTTTGTTGACGTCTTTTGTTTTGCCCCATTTGGGGTAAAACGCTCGCCGCTTGCGTTGGGGGGTAGCATTGCAGAACCTATCAACAAAGAATCCACACATGCCTATTAAGAAAAATGGTTGACATCATCTAGGCCGGTTGTTAGAATTACGGTTCGAGAATTAACACCTTTGGCCCAGTTTTGGCTGGGAATTGAATGAAGACCTTTCTTGGAGGCCACTTAATTTCCCAATTAAGTGGCCTCCATTGTCGGATAAGGGGAACTCCTACCATTCAGTATTGTCTTTCATTCAGTGCAAACAAAACCGACCAGTGACGGTTTTCTACACCACCTGTTAATTTGTTAGTTAAGTTTATCCATATTTATTTAGTGGCTTTCTTTAGAGAGTAAGTGCTGTCGCGTCCCCTAGTGCTGAAGCAGACCTCTAAGACGGCCGTAAGGAGAATTGGCGTGCCAACGATTAATCAGTTAGTTCGCAAAGGACGTAAAGCCCCCAAGAAAAAGAGTAAATCTCCGGCTTTACAATGGACACTCAATGTGTTCAAGCAACGACGTCTGCGTCAACCAAAAGGCGCTCCGCAAAAACGCGGTGTTTGTACCAAAGTTAGCACCATGACCCCGAAAAAGCCGAACTCGGCTTTGCGTAAAGTGGCTCGTGTCCGTTTAACCAACGGGATCGAAGTAACCGCTTATATCGGTGGTGAAGGTCACAATTTGCAAGACCACTCTGTCGTATTGATTCGTGGCGGTCGTGTAAAAGACTTACCAGGTGTTCGCTACCATGTGGTACGCGGAACACTTGACACCGCTGGTGTAAACAAGCGCCAACAAGGCCGTTCTAAATACGGAACCAAAAAACCCAAAAATTAAGATTTAGCGGAGATTGAATCATGCCAAGACGTTATCGCCCCGAGAAACGCCCGGTTACCCCGGATTTGCGCTATAACAGCGTACATGTATCTATGTTTGTTAATCGTCTCATGCGCGATGGTAAGAAAAGTACCGCATTGCGCTTGTTGTACGATAGCTTTGATTTGGTAGAAAAACGTGCCAAACAAAATCCATTGGAAGTTTTCGACAATGCATTGAAAAATGTGATGCCTTCTGTAGAAGTAAAAGCCCGTCGCGTGGGTGGTTCTAATTATCAAGTTCCAACCCCTGTCGACTCACGTCGCCAATTGACTTTGGCGATGCGCTGGCTTCTTGCCGCTGCACGTAGCCGTGGCGGCCGTTCGATGTCAGAAAAGTTGGCGGCCGAATTTATGGACGCTGCTAAGGGCCAAGGTGCGGCCGTTAAGAAACGGGACGACACCCATCGTATGGCTGACGCTAACCGTGCGTTTGCTCACTATGCGCGCTTTTAGGAATGGGTTTTAGCTTTTCGTTTCAGGTTTAGGAAAAGAGATACGAAAAGTTAGAGCGAATAAAGTTACACTTTGTTCAAGGAATTATTATGGCTGAACGTTATCCACTAGAAAGAGTTCGCAATATCGGCATCATTGCACATATCGATGCTGGTAAAACCACGACGACTGAGCGTGTGTTGTACTACACTGGGATGATCCACAAAATGGGTGAAGTCCATGACGGTGCGGCGACAATGGACCACATGGTTCAAGAGCAAGAGCGCGGTATCACCATCACCTCTGCGGCCACCACCACATTTTGGATGGACAACCAAATCAATATTATTGATACACCCGGTCACATTGATTTCACGGCCGAAGTACAACGTAGTTTGCGTGTGCTAGATGGCGGTGTGGTGGTATTTGACGCAGTTGCTGGTGTAGAGCCCCAATCGGAAACGGTTTGGCGCCAAGCTGATGACTACGATGTACCACGTATTTGTTTCGTCAACAAAATGGACCGTACCGGTGCTAACTACGAACGTACCATGCAAATGGTTCGTGATCGTTTGAATGGTAATCCGCTTCCTATTCAATGGCCCATCGGTGACGGTGATGACTTCCGTGGCATCGTTGATTTGATCACCATGGAAGCTAAAGTATGGGACACAGGCGACCTTGGTGCAGAAGCTCAACTGATCGAAATTCCAGAAGATTTGGCTGATACAGTTGCGACCGCTCGTGAAGAAATGATCGAAGCCTTGGTTGAGCTTGATGACGCCGTAATGGAAGCATATTTCGAAGGTGAAGAACCTAGTGTCGAGAAAATCCGTGAGTTGGTGCGCAAAGGTACCTTGGATCGTACATTCGTTCCATTTACCTGTGGTACCGCATTGCGTAATAAAGGGGTTCAACCTGTACTTGATGCAGTAGTTCACTACTTGCCTTCTCCATTGGATGTTCCAGCTGTTATCGGTATCAATCCAGATACTGAAGAAGAAGTTAAA
This sequence comes from Anaerolineales bacterium, assembly GCA_011524645.1. Taxonomy (GTDB): domain Bacteria; phylum Chloroflexota; class Anaerolineae; order Promineifilales; family Promineifilaceae; genus WTJY01. The sequence continues at coordinate 2,852 of WTJY01000427.1, forward strand.
TTGTTGCCAGAAGATGATGGTGTGCTAGCCGCTTTGGTTTTCAAAGTTGTGACTGACCCTTATGTTGGCCGTTTGTCCTACTTCCGCGTCTACTCTGGTACATTTGAAAGTGGCTCTCGTTTAATTAACGCCGCCAAAGATAAAAAAGAACGTATCGGTGTTGTGGTTCGTATGTTCGCGAAAGATCGCCAAAACGAAGATATCGTTAAAGCGGGCGACATTGCGGCCGTTCTTGGCCTCAAACACACCTTTACCGGTGACACCCTTTGTCACCCAGACAACCCGGTCATGTTGGAAGCGATCGAGTTTCCAGAACCGGTTATCTCCGTTTCAATTGAACCGAAAACCACCAAAGACCAAGATAAAATGGGTATCGCTTTGAAAGCGTTGGGTGAAGAAGATCCCACCTTTAAAGTTGTAAGTGACCAACAAACCGGTCAGACCGTTCTCTTTGGAATGGGTGAGCTTCATTTGGAAGTTTTGGTTGATCGTATGTATCGCGAATTCAAAGTTGAAGCGAACGTTGGACAACCACGTGTTGCTTATCGCGAAACGATCACCCGTGTCGTTGAACGTGCTGAAGGTAAGTTCGTACGTCAAACTGGTGGTAGCGGTCAATACGGTCACTGTATCGTTAAGTTGGAACCACAAGAACCTGGTGCTGGATTTGAATTCGTCAACGGCATTAAACAAGGTATTTTGCCTCGTGAATTTATTAAGCCGGTTGAAGAAGGGATCAAAGAAGCGATGGAAACCGGTATTATCGCCGGCTATCCAATGGTAGACATCAAAGCTACTCTCTACGATGGTTCATTCCATGATGTTGACTCTTCGGAGATGTCCTTCAAAATCGCTGGTTCATATGCGTTGAAAGATGGTGCTGAAAAAGGTGGCTCTGTCTTGCTTGAACCGATTATGGCGGTTGAAGTTGTGACACCAGACGATTATACCGGTGATGTTATTGGGTACTTGTCTGCGAATCGCGGTATGATTGATGGGATCGAACTCCGTTCAGACGGGTTGCAAAACATCAAAGCTGATGTGCCTCTCGCTGAAATGTTCGGTTATGCTACAAAGTTGCGTTCTATGACCCAAGGTCGTGGTAGCTTTAGCATGGAATTCAAGAAATATGCGCCATTGGCTAAAAACCTAGCCGACGAAGTTGAAAAACGGAAAAAATAAATTTGCATTTAGATGTGTTGCCCTCTGTTTGGTAGGGGGCACATATAAATATACGAGGATTATAAAATGGGTAAAGAGAAATTTGTGCGCGAAAAGCCGCACTGTAATATCGGTACAATCGGTCACGTCGACCATGGTAAAACATCTCTAACAGCGGCGATCACGAAATCATTGTCGTTGAAAGGGTTCGCTGACTTCTCAGCCTTCTCGGAAATTGACAACGCGCCAGAAGAGCGCGCGCGTGGTATTACGATCGCTATTTCTCACGTGGAATACGAAACCGAAAGTCGTCACTATGCCCATGTTGACTGCCCAGGTCACCGTGACTACATCAAAAACATGATCACCGGTGCGGCGCAAATGGACGGCGCGATCTTGGTGGTAAGTGCACCAGACGGCCCGATGCCACAAACCCGCGAGCACGTATTGTTGGCGCGTCAGGTAGAAGTCCCTGCGATGGTCATCTTCTTGAATAAATGTGACATGATGGATGACGAAGAGTTGTTGGAACTTGTGGAAATGGAATTGATGGAATTATTGGATCAATACGAATTCCCAGGTGACGAAACCCCGATTATCCGTGGTAGTGCATTGGCTGCATTGGAAGCACCAAACGATCAAAGCCATGAAGCATATGCCCCAATTTATGAATTGATGGCTTCTGTTGATGAGTACATTCCACAACCGGAACGTGCGACCGACTTGGACTTCTTGATGCCAGTAGAAGACGTTTTCTCAATTCAAGGACGTGGTACGGTTGTAACCGGCCGTGTTGAACGGGGAACTTTGGAAGCTGGTGCAGACGTTGATATCGTCGGTTTGACGGAAGAAATCCGCAAAATCACTGTAACCAGCATGGAAATGTTCCACAAGATTTTGGACAAAGTTGAAGCTGGTGACAACGCAGGTTTGTTGCTTCGCGGGATCAAGCGTGAAGAAATTAAACGTGGCCAAGTTTTGGCGAAGCCTGGTTCAATCAAACCATACACCAAATTCGAATGTGAAGTATACGTATTGAAGAAAGATGAAGGAGGCCGCCACAAACCCTTTTTCAAAGGGTATCGTCCACAATTCTATATCCGTACAATGGATGTAACCGGTGCGGTTACCTTGCCAGAAAATGTAGAAATGGTAATGCCAGGGGACAACATCACATTCAATGTTGAATTGATTACCCCTGTGGCCTTGGAACAAGGTAGCCGATTCGCTATTCGCGAAGGTGGCTTGACCGTTGGTGCTGGGGTTATCTCCAAAAT
>WTJY01000100.1 GCA_011524645.1 Anaerolineales bacterium
TCCCAGCCCCTCTCCCAACGGGAGAGGGGAGCTTTTGATCCGACGCGAATTAAAATGATTGTGCTAACAACAATACCTTCGCCAATGCGAACGGTCTGATTGGATTTGCTCCCCTCCTATCAGGAGGGGGTGGGGGAGGTGGATTACCCCTCTCTCCCAGCCCCTCTCCCAACGGGAGAGGGGAGCTTTTGATCCGACGCGAATTAAAAATAATTGCGCGATCAGCCCGAGATATTTTTAATTCAAGGAACAAATTTACCTTAAAGGCAAATTATTTGTCACAGCGATCTAAAAATGGCGCAGATCTTGCAAGCTAGTGATTTATTCTTAGCTTAAGTCTAGAGGCGAAGCGCTTTAATTGATCATAAGAAACCGGTTTGATCATAACATAGTCAGCGTGACTTTGGGCGTCGGCTAACCTTTGGTCGGCCGATGCAAGGATCACCGTCGTATTCATTGTTTCTTTGCGTTGTCTGATTTGGGCCAATAATTCTATGCCGTCGATTTGAGGCAAATGTAGATCTAGCAAAATCAAATCAGGCTCACTTGAGTCTAAACGAATTGATGCTAGCTGACCATCTGTGATTAACTCCGTTTCGAAACCGGCCCCTTGTAGAGCCGCTTGAAATATGACACCTAAATGTTTGTCATCTTCGACAATGATCGCATGAAGTGATGTATTACTCATTTTCGCCTTCAGTTTCTTCTAATCGGTTTGGGATTGACACAATAAAGGTGCTGCCTATGCCGATTTCGCTTTCTAATCGAATGCTCCCTTCCATGAGGGTGAGCAATTGCCGGACGATCGACAAGCCTAGACCAAACCCCTCTTTCTCTTGAGGGCTATCTGGGTTGATTTGATGGAAGGCTTGGAAGACTTTTTCTTGTTCTTCTTTTGAGATGCCACGGCCGGTATCTTTTACAGAGATTTCCCAATAATCTTTTTCTGCACTATCCTTAACAGAGAGAGAAACTTGTCCTCCCGGATCGGTGAATTTGATTGCATTGGTGACAAGATTTAGTAAAACCTGCTCCACTTTGTCTTGGTCTCCCCATACAGATTTTGGTGCTGAGGGGGCAATTTGGATATCTAGATCGATTTCTTTTTGTTCAGCGGCCGAAGTAACCGAAAATTGAACATTGGATAGAAGTCGTTGGGGGTCAAATTGATTGTAGTTGAGTTTGATACGGCCGAACTCTAAACGGGATTCATTAAGGAGAAGGTCGACCATTTTAGAGAGGACGTTTAGCCGTTCGATAATGACATCGTACATTTCTGTTTGCTTGACTGTGACCTCTCCGAATACGCCAGCCCGTATCATTTCAGTATATCCAAGAATCGCACCCATCGGAGTACGTAGCTCGTGGGAGACTTTGGCTAACATTTCAGTTTTTGCGAATGAGGCTTGTATCGCCTCGTCTCTAGCATCCTCGGCCTCTTTGGTACGCTGGATGACCCGTGAGTCGAGTTCTTTATTTATTTTTTGCAATTCCTCAAGGAGCGTTTCGAAGGATGATGCACCTAGACCTGAAATGAGAGCGACGAGCAAGAATGCGAGTGCGCTGACAATGTTGAGTTCGATATTTGAAGCATAAGCGAGAATATTGATGGCAAACCCATTAAAAATGGCGACGGCAAACCCTGCCCACGGCCGAACCGTTAATGAGGCAAGCAGGATAGGGATGACGGTTAAGAACAGGGAACGGCCGTGGACGACCTCTATCGGGGTGTCTAGTAAGACGATGACGGCAAAGACGATTGTAAAAATTATAGCGCTAATGGTGACACTGCGAGTGCGTGCCAGCCACCAAGTCAAGCCCACTACGGCCAAAAGTACTGCTCCCCCTACATACAAAAGACCTTGATCTGTTTGGACTTCTCCATCTTGAAGAAATAAAAACATAGCCATCATGCTAAAGATGGTTAATATAGCTGTTCCCAACATGAGGATGATTAAAAGACGGCCGCGTCTTAAATCATCTGGGTCTTCTGATGAGATGTAAAAAATATTCTCTTGAAGCATATGATACTATTGATGGCTATTAGGTTGATAATGACTATTCACCGAATCGTTTTTTGGGGTGAATCGCTATGATTGTGATGTTTGTTCGCACGTTATAGTATTTTTTCGCACAGAATTAACGCGGACAAAATCGTAATGTCGACAATTCTATGTGGGGTGTACAACACTTTTCCAATCCATAATTCTGGATAACGCTTCTTTTCTATACGATAGCTGCTTTCTAAATAGGCTCGGCCCGATTGAAGGGCCAGTTTTAGATCTTCAGAAGGATCGATTTGATAATAGTGACCTAAGATGATCAGACCATAAGCGGTCTCTTCAAGCGTGCTTTTTTCAAGGTAGCCCCAAGAGCCGTCCGGATTTTGGTTTGACCAAACCTCTTGAACGATCTGATTGAGAGTCGGTCTAAAAGTTATATTGTGTTTAAGTGCGGGGATCATATGGGAAACAATATATAGTGGAGAAATATGCCATTTGTCTGTCCACGCCCCACGCTTTTGTTTTTCTTGCATGACCAGATCTAAAACGCTTTCATAGACCTCTTCTTGATTTGGGTAGTTGTCTATGAGTGAAATAGCCTCTAATGCATGAATGTTTGTACCAATGCTGGGATCTCGTTCATAGTTATATGTTCTAAAAATCATCTCTTCCGTTTGGAATTGAGTTAGCACATCTGGTGAAATTTTTGTGCCTGCGAGTTGAAGCAACTTGACCGCTATAGAGGTGTCGTCCCCATCAATAATGCCAAATGATTCATCAAACCCAACCCCACCATGTTTTTCTATCATGTGCCTTAATTCTGACCAAAAAGGAGAATCAGGGGGAAGAAATTCTGTAATAGAGAGACCGCTGTAAGTCAACGCATTTAAAGCCCATATGCTTTCAAATAATCTACAGGGATAAGCATATGGAATGACTTCCCGAGTTACTAATTCTTCTAAGTAGCTGTCAGCACCTTTATGAGATCCGACATGGCCTAAGAAATATGCGGTTGCAGATGGTGAATTGGCGACACCAGAAGCGCCTGCAACCCCTGCTATGAGTTCACTATTGACCGAGTCTCCCAAAAACTCAAGAGAATGAGCTGTGGTGCTATTCGGAGAGTAGAGCATTTCTTGAGGTACTCGGCTGAGTTTGTTTCTTTTGAGTTCTGTATACCCATTTGCGTAGGTGGGGATTTCAATACCTAGCTGTGTTGCTTCGTGACAGAGCATCGGATAGATGAGTTCAAAGCCAACTAATTCATGAAAGACATGGGACAAACGAAAGACATGCTCCTGTAAAAATGTTTTCCCTTTATTGAGTGCTAAGTATGCGGTATATGGAAGATCTTTTTCATTTTTCTTTAGAGCGATACAGGCTGATAGAGTCGTAATGACGCGATCATGCGGGTAGTAAATTTCACCTCCCCAACTGCCATCTGCATGCTGGGTTTTGATTAACCACTTACTCAAGTGCGGCCAGCGTAATTTGCCGTTTTTATCGCGTACCCGAGATACCCATGCTGTATCGTATGGGCTTTGATACATGGGTGAGATATGCTCATCGATTTGCGCAAGCGTTTGCTGGGCCTGCGCAATATAAGAATTTAGCTTGTCCATTTTGTAATCTCCTTGAGTGTAGTCACGATGTTGATATCGATTGAATGTGGTTTAGAGCTTCTTCTAGATTGAAGAAGGCTGGGGAGTTGGATGGATCTTGTCGCGAACGGCCGGAACGATCAATGAGATATGCGTCCATGCCGACACGCCGGCCGCCTAGAACATTTTCCCATTCATCATCAAAAAAAAGGCACTCTTCCGGCTTAACTCCCAATTTGTCACAAATTTGTAAGTATGCCGCAGGGAACGGCTTAGGGATTTGCATCGTTGCGGCCGAGCATGTGGCGTCGATATATTGCAAGATGCCTAAACTTGATAGTGATTTGTCCAGACTCGCTAGTGAGAAATCTGATAGGCAACCTATTTTGAATCCCGCTTCAGATAATTGTTTAACCGTGTTGTGGACTTCTGGGTAGGCGGAAATATATATGGAATAGTCGGTCGCTTTTAATATCGTTCGCGTCTTATCATTTAGGCTATATTTTTGAGCGATATATTCCCAGAAACCCGCAAAAAATTGGACTTCCTCTGATACAGATGTGGGAAACCCAATTTGTGTGCCCCAATCCATCCAATCATTTGCTATCTCAAATGCGGACACAGGCAATAATTTAGAAAAATGCTCCTGTATTAATTCGAAATTAAAATCAGAGAGTACACCATCTCTGTCGAAAATTATCGCACTAAACTGCATAATATTGTCCTTAAATTGTAAGTTTCAGTACATTGTTGATGCCCTGTGACTCGAAGTCGTTATCAACGCTTATCCGGCAAATCGATCCTTTGATCTCTTGTCTATGAATCACAAAGATGCCCTTGAATCCTGTGGGGAAAAATTTCGCGGGTCTGTTTAATTATGTTTGAGGGAACCAAAATGGACCCAATCTCTGACCTATACCGATAATAGGTGGCGATGATTGCCAATATTCTCGGTATTTTAAGACCTCTTGGGTTCGTTCCGTTTTGTTTGCTACCCAAGTCGGCCGTAAATAGGCGAAATCATATAAAACCTTTTTCCATTGATCTTCAGAAAGAGAATAACCTAGAGCTTGAGGCCAATAACAAGATAGCTTGCCGATCAACAAGGGGTTGATAATAGATGGGATAAGCTGTGGTTTGCCTGTGCCAACAAACATAGTAGCGAGGGGAATATCTTCACCATAAATGGTTCGAATCATATCTGACTGATTGGTGGCGTGGCTGGCTGCGTTGATTATTTGATTCCAACGTGCTTCTGGAGAAGCTATGGCGGTATACCACAGTGTCGGTCCTTTCTTGTTTTGGCTTGTAGAAGCTTGCAATATTTGGTCCGTGTTTGAAAGCTCGGGCCAGCCGAGCGCCTCTATACGGACTTGCCAGCCTTCTGTATTGTAGACATCAATCGCCTCTTGGTTCGCTAGCAGATCTGCGGCCCATGTAGCCATGTGTTCTCGGTAATTGGTCGATGTTTCATGTGTATTTGTTTCGCTGAATATGACGCAAAATAAATGTTGCACACCCGAACGAAATAGCATTTTTAATAGGCGGAACATTTCCTTGCGGGACCAAGACGGGTAGTCAGCCATTGGGATATTGTTTAATTGAGCACTGCGACGAGTTCCGCCGGCCGCCAAGACTAAAGTTGGAGGGGCTATTGAGGCATACTCTTCCAATTGATTGTGGCTGAATTCATTCCAAGAAATCATAGCTTCTTCTTGTAGGCCTGTTTTAATTATTTTGGGCTCTTTATGCGTTTCAAGGAGCTACAGGTTCAAGCGGTTTTGCTCCCCTCTCCCTTGAGGGAGAGGGGCTGGGGGAGAGGGGAAATTCTTTAAAATTCCACCTCCCCCAACCCCTCCTCATAGGAGGGGAGAAAGACAACTATGTTTTTATGTCAATCTCCTTGGTTTCCATTAAGAGCCTTGTTTTTTTGTACAGTTGGACGGTCGAGCCTTCGGAATGAGGATAATTGCCTTTGTTATATAAATGGTTGAAGAGCATTTTTATAGCTTGGCGCGATTTATTTGTTTTTCCATATTCCGAACAAGGGGTGATGATACGATGAGGGGATCAGGATGGTGAATAGGATAGTAGTCCTGAATAGAGTTTTTTTAGAAAATTATCTCGCTAACCTACAGTTTGATGTTTTGCCTGATCAAAGCATTAATTGAGCGTAATCCGCGTGATTTTGCTCTTTTTCCTAACATCTCTGGGGTGTCGCGGGGCACATTGCGCCCCGCGACACCCCAATTTAATAGGAGATTTCGGCGGCGGATCCGCCGAAATCTCCTATTGAGAATACCGCTTTTGCTTGCAAATTTGTAAATTTGAGCCGAGATAGCATCTTTGAATAAAGTGTAGGTTAGCTAGGTTGGGGTTAATTGTGCTGGCTGAATCGCTCAATACGTAAGTCTGCTTGTGCCTTATGTCCCATAAACCCTTCTAAGGCACAATATTTGGAAGTATACTCTCCGATTAATACGCTCGCTTCATCGGACGTAATTCGTTGATAGGTGAGGGTTTTTATATATTTACCGACCCAGAGACCACCTGTGTAACGGCCGCCTGTTTTGGTGGGAAGCGTGTGGTTGGTGCCGATCACTTTATCCCCATAGGCCACATTGGTACGGGGGCCGAGGAAAAGAGCCCCGTAGTTTCTCATATTTTTTAGGAAATAATCGTCATCGCGGGTCATGATTTGGACATGCTCGCTGGCTATTTTGTCCGCTTCTGTAACCGCTTCGGCAAAATTTTCGACGAGAATGATTTGTCCATAATCTTCCCAAGCTGGGCGGGCGAATTCGGCCGTGGGTATGGTTTCTAACTGTTTTTCGATTTCGACCAGTGTGTCTTCGGCGAGTTTGCGGCTGGTGGTAATGAGCACGGCGGGAGAGGTGGGGCCATGTTCCGCTTGGCCGAGCAGGTCGGTCGCAACCATTTTTCCATCGACGGAATCGTCGGCGACAACCAAGACTTCGGTTGGTCCCGCTTGCAAGTCGATACCGACACGGCCGTAGAGTTGTCGCTTCGCTTCGGCGACATAGGCGTTCCCTGGGCCGACAATCATATCGACTGGGGCGAGCGATTCGGTGCCCAGAGCCATGCGAGCGACCGCCTGAATGCCCCCAATGATGTGAATTTCATCCGCACCGGCGAGAGCCATCGCGGCGACCGTTGCCTGAGGAATCTGGCCGTTCTTAGGCGGAGTGCAACCGATGACCGTTTCGACCCCAGCGACTTTGGCGGTGAGAATGCTCATTTGAGCGGAAGCGATATGGGTAAAGCGGCCGCCGGGAATATAACAACCTACGCTACTAACCGGAATATGTTTGTGGCCTAAGATAACACCGGGCATCGTTTCGACTTCGACATCGCGCATAGAATCTCGCTGGACCTTGGCGAAATTGCCCACTTGCTTCATTGCGAACTCGATTACCTCCCTCTCTTCTGCCGTGAGTGAGGCGATGGCTGCGTCGATCTGCTCTTGGTCTAAGCGAAAGCTGGGGGGGGACCAATTATCGAACCGCTCTGAGAGTTTGCGAACCGCTTGATCGCCATTACTGCGAATGTCGCTAATGATTTTTGACACCGTATCTTGAATGCGTTGATCGGCCGCGAATTCGATGTCGGGACTCATGCCGTGCTTTAGTATGGTAGCCATGGGATTTGTTTCTCTTGTACTAGTAGGTGAAATAGAGTTTTGTGATGTTGAAGTGTAACGCTTTTGAAAACAGTTGTCTTGTCCCCTTTCCTCATGTGAGATGTAGGAGAGGGAAGAGGGGAACAGTTGTCTTGTCCCCTTTCCTCATGTGAGATGTAGAAGAGGGGAGAAGGGAGAGATGGGCAGTTAGGGATCGTTTAGGTGATTTCGAAACGGAATCGATCACGGATATATCCGGGATCGAAGGGGACCGGTTGCAACTTAGGGCTACCGGGAGACACTTTGGCGACGATGACATGGGGGCCTGCATTGCTGAGACACTGTTTCATAACCTCAACTGTTTCCGCTTCATGCGAGACATGGACCTGTGCTGTTCCACCTGCGCGGGCGATGGCAGCTAAATCGGTTTTGCCTGAAGTGTGGGTCGGTTGATCTCCCGTTGAGCCATAAGCTCCATTATCGACTAGGAGAAGAATGTAGTTTGAGGGGGCGTAATTCCCGATTGTAGACAAGGTGCCCAAATTCATGAGGACACTCCCATCGCCGTCGATTGAAATAACGGTCTGAGGTGCTTCTTTTTTTGCAAGCGTTTGGGCCAGTCCTAAGCCGATCGAAGAAGAAAGCCCCATTGAGCCGAGCATGTAAAAGTTCTTGGGAGAATCTTGGATGGCGTAAAGTTCTTGCGAGGGAAAGCCGATATTGCAAACAATAAGGGCTTGGTCAACCATGACCGGTGCTAAATCTTGAAGAAGTTCATATCGTCTATATTGGCTCATGATTCAGACCTCCAGAAATCGAAATCGAGTAGGGCGGCAACCGGCCGTTGGGCGACTTGTGCATGTTGGACTAAACGGCCGACTTTCTTGACATCGCGATGATGGTTAAAGGGGAAATAAGGGATGCCGACGACATCTAAAAGCGGTTTGACCGCATTGCTCATGGGGACTTGCGTGCCGATTTTTTCGCCGGGTGTGCCACGATGGCTGATGATCATCGTGATCGGTAGATTGTAAAAGAGGGCCAATGAGAAAAGGCTGGTGACAATGGTGCCGACTCCGGTGTTTTGCATAACCAAAACAGGCGTTTGCCCACCTAAAAAGGCACCGGCGCACAGTCCGAGTCCCTCTTCTTCGCGGGTTGCTGGCACATGGGTAATGGTGGAATCATGTTCGAGTAAGTCGATCAGATCCCCCAGCAATTTACAAGGAACAGAGGCGAAATAATCGGCGCCATTCCTTTTCAATTCAACTAGTAGTTGTTCGCTAATTAGGGTCATAGTTTTTTGGAGAAAGAGTGGTTTAGCTTGCTTTGCCGTATGGTCGTGATCATAAGGTTGGTTGATAAAAATGTGATTGATCAGATGCGAGAGATACACCACAAGATAAAATAATTTGGTATTTGCTTGAAATTAAGCGTAAACTATGGACTTTGTCAACAAAGTTGCGAATTGTACGTCTTTTTCTTGGTTTTTTCGTTGAATTCGCGAATATGCCCTCCTTTATATTATGGTTAACCTTTCTCCACTCGATAAAATGATTTTGAAACTTTTATACCAAGACGCACGACGGCCGATTTCAGAGATTGCACAGCAGCTCAATGAGCCGGCTTCGACGATCCGTGGGCGGATTAAGCGCTTGGAATCGACCGGTGTGATTGCCGGCTATTTGCCGGTGCTTAACCCGAAGAAGCTGGGATTCGGGTTAACGGCCGTAGTAATTTTACGCCGTGATTCAGGGGGACATGTAGAAGATGTGGTCCCTTTGTTAAAAGATTTACCGGGAATGGTTCACTTTCAAAACCCCTTAGGGGATATTGATGGGCTGTTGACAATTTGGGCCAAAGATCTAGAGCAGTTGAGTGATGTAATTCGCTCTTTGAATCGGATTGAAGGGGTGAAACGGACAGAGACGTTGGTGATTTTAGAGGAGCATCGGTTTCTGCCTCTGTAAAGGGTGTGTCCTATTCTTATTAATGGCATTGGTGAAGATCGTATATTCGTGATCAGTTTATCCGATTAACCAAGACGGCCGTTCTTCCTCTTCGCCTGATTTTTGTTTGGCGACTAGGTTCCCGCTGTCTGTGACAGCATAGCTGACATCGGGCAAATCGATGTGGTGTTTGTTGCGCGGTGGGGATATCGGTAGGATGATGTAGAAAGTGCTACCTGGGCAACGTTTTTTGTCTTCACCGGCCGATTCGACCCAGATTCGGCCGCCGTGACCTTCGACTACCCCCTTGGCGATCGGCAAACCGAGTCCCGGTCCCGCCCCCATAAATTTGGTGTTACCGGTTGAATGGAGTTGGGGATCGCCGACACGGAAGAATTTTTCAAATACAAGCTCATGATTTTTCTTATCGATACCGATGCCTGTGTCTGCGACAGCGATTTCTAAATGAGGGCTTTGATTTTCATCATCAGCTAAGAAGTTTATATGGACCGTGATGCTGCCTCCGTCTGGGGTGTATTTGACCGCGTTGCCTAGAATGTTGCGCAACGCTTGAGCCAGGCGCTTGAAGTCCGCTTGTATGGTGGGCAAATTATCGGGGACGTGTAGCTCGTATTTAAGCCCGCGATTGATCATAGAGCGCATGAGCGGCTCGACCCCCATACGCAAAACGGTTTCGATTTGGGTGGCGACGAAAGTCAGATGCATTTCGTCTACATCGATTTGGCTGGCATCGAGCATTGCGGAAATTAATCCCTCTAAGCGGGTCGAGGCCCGTTCGATGTGGTTGACGATTTCTCTCGTTTGCTCGCGGGTTAAGGCGTTTTCTTCATTCATCGCCGCTAAAATGTCGCTATACCCCTTGATTTGGGTGAGCGGCGTGCGCAGCTCATGTGAGGCGATGGTGATGAAGTCCGATTTAACTTTGTCCATCGTACCGAGCCGTTCGTTTTGTTGAACAAGGTCATCATTGAGGTGACGGACCTTTTCATTTTGGTGACCGAGTTCACTGTAGAGCAACGCATTTTGTAGGGCCACAACCGTTTGGTCGGCGAGTAATTGCACCGCTTCCAGCTCATTGGGACGATAGGTGAGCCCGCTCGCTTTGGGACCTAGCGCGATAAATCCTTGTAATTCATCCCCACTGCGAATCGGGACATAGAGTTCCATCCGCAAGTTGCGGAGCCATTCTTGGGCTTCAAGTCGGATCGCTTCATAATTGGGGTCGAAGTCGATTTCGTACTGAAGCAAGGGTTGTCTTTGGGCCACGAGCGCGGCGATAAAGGGGCTGTGAAGTGCGAGTCGCTCTTTGCTCCGATCTAGATCGCCCACGGCCGGAATCGGCTCGATTTCATATCCTTGGCTGGTTTTGGTGACCAGCATGAGGGCGCCACGGCGAACTTCAAAAAGATTGTTGAATTGTCGGAATATATTGAGCGCGAGCTGGTCGATATCGACCGTTTGGGAGATCGCTTTGGTGTAGTTCCGGATGAGGGTGTTGGTTTGAAATGCTGCCCCGATCAGGTAACTATAGACGAAGCTATCGATCGCTTTGCGGTATGGCTGATAGAGGGCGAACAAAGCGGTGAACCCGACGATCATGGCGATGATCGCGGCCGTGGGGGTCATACGTTCTTGGGCAAAAGTGAACAGGTAAAAGGCACCTACGGCCGGTAGTGCCGAAGTGAGCGCGATGATTAACAGGACGATAATGCGGCGGAATCGGGCGCGAACATCGAAGCGGATATAGGTTGCGGATGCGTAGGCGAACCCGGAAGCGGCGACGATACGGATGAGATTCGCGATTAGCCCGATGACGGGAGAATCGATCCAAGAAACGATTTCGCTAATGACCACCAATATTAACCCATTGGCCCAAAAGAGATACCGGTTGGCATGCCACGGGAATTGACTGTTACGGTAGTTACGAATGGTCCAGACGTAGGCGATACCGAGAAAAATAAGCCAAAGGAGATGGAGTGCTAGATCGATGACGGCCCCCGAGAGGCGCAGGAATGGCAGTGGTAGGGAGACATCGATTTTTATAAAAAGATCAGCAATTCCTACCCCAGTGACGGCTAGTGCGCCCAAAACAAAGCCATAGATCTTGGTTTGGCGATCTAGATAGGCACCTGTGGCGTTGAGCAAAATGAGAGCGGATAGGACATTGATCGTTAGAGGGATCGTTGAAAGATCACCTAACGGATCACCAAATAGATAGACAGATCCTTGCCAGAGGGCTGACCCCCCAAGAAAGGAGAGCAGCCAAAGCAACAAGTGATCGGTTTGTTGGCGACGAATGAAGGCGACGACCAACAACAAGAAATAAATAACGGCTATAACTAGAGGGCTGTAGCTGAAAAGCTGAAAAATATCCATATAACTACTTTGGGCAAGGCATTGAAGTTTTATTTTAATGCTAGTTGCGTATGTGGGCAATGGATAGGGGGGGGGAATAAACAAAACGGCCGGTTCCTGAAAATCGGGAACCGGCCGTTTTGTTTTGAGCGGAGAGGACAGGATTCGAACCTGCGTACCCTTTCGGGCTCACGATTTCCAATCGTGCGCACTAGACCAACTATGCGACCTCTCCAGATCAATTACTGATGCGACTTGGGATTATAGCCATTGATATTAACGGATGCAACGGCCGTTTGATTGCAATTTGCTGGGCAAAATTAAAGGACTGTAACAGGGGGGCATCATTTTCCCCCTTTTTTGGTAGAATCTGCCCGCTATTAATCACTTTTGTCGGGAACAAAATGGTGTCGGTTTTGGGATAGGATAGGAATAGAAGATAGGGATAGGGAATTTGCCTCAGTATCGATTCTTCTCTATCCCGATCCTCTATCTCGGCCGTTTTGTTGGCGATAGGAAATAAAATTACTCTAAACTTTTGTAGGAGAAGAAGATCGATGTCAAAAAATATGTCAAAAAAACGTCGCCGTTCACGGCGTGAGGAAGAACAAAGCCAAGGCCCGAATTGGAATTTGATTGGGGGGATTGTTGGTGTGGTGGTGATCGGATTGTTTGGATTTATTATTTTCGCCAATATTAATTCACCACAAACGACCGCAGAACCAACCCCTGTTTTGGGCGAGCAAGTTGTTAATGTGGCTCGCTATTGCGAAGATTTTCCAGAACGCTGTGTTGTCACAGGGAATCTAGAATCAGATACAACATTGGTTGAAATTCCAGATTATGGGTGTCCTCACTGTGCTGCTTTTAACGCGGATACAGCACCCCTTTTGCAAGAGGCGTTTATTGAGGATATCACTTGGATGGTAATGCCGTTTGCCTTGGGTCCAAATACCCGTCCTACTGGCGCGGCTGTACTTTGTGCGGCAGAACAAAGTCAAGAAATGGGGATGCACTTCCATGAAACCGTATTCGGTTTGCAAGGATCGGCGGTGGCACACACAGCAGATGGGTTTACCGCTGTTGCCGAGCAAATTGAAGGGCTTGATGTGGCTGAGTTTGATGCTTGTGTTGCAGACGGCCGGAATTTGGCCAATGTGAGCTTGAATCAACAAGCGGCCCGAGGCGTGGGGGTACAAAGTACGCCAACCTTCTTCTTAAATGGGACGATGATTCGCGGCAACGAAGGGTTTGAAGTCTTCCAAAGCCGCATTGCGGCCGCATTGGGTAGCTAGAACGCTCGCTGAATTTATGCTTCTGAAAAAGCCCCAGAAAGTCATCTCTGGGGCTTTTTTGTTGCATAAAAGTGAGCGGTGATAGGAGTATACATACGGTGAGAAAGAAGGGGAATAAATTCGCTTTCACTTTTGTGGAGAAGACAAGGTATGTCAAATGATGTATTAAAAAGACAAAAAGGACCGAATTGGGGCCTGATAGGTACTATTGTTGGTTTTGTGGTGATATTTTGGGCAGGGGCTGCTATTTTACCGCCCTTGCCTCCTATATATCTCTCCTCACTTCCTACAATGGAGCCAGTCGGTAGCTTGGTTGGCTACTGTAAAGACTTTCCCGAACGGTGTGTAGTAACGGGAAATCTTGAGTCAGGTGTAGCCTTTATGGAAATTTCAGATTATGGATGCCCCCATTGTGCTGAGTTCAATAAAAACATGACACCTCTTTTACAAGCTGAGTTTATAGATGATATTACTTGGGTGGTGATGCCATTTGCGTTGGGTTCGAGTACAAGCCCATCGGCGGCGGCTGTGTTTTGTGCGGCTGACCAAAGCCAAGAACTGGGGATGCAATTCCACAAAAATGTATTTCGCCTGCAAGGATCGGCGATGGCGCACACACCAGGTGGGTTTACTGCGGTAGCCGAGCAAATTGACGGGCTTGATGTTGCTGAATTTGATGCATGTGTCGAAGACGGTCGGAATTTGGCCAAGGTTCGTTTGAATCAGCAAGCGGCGCGTGACAGGGGGCTCCAAAGTACTCCCACATTGTTCTTGAATGACGGGATGATTCGTTGGAGTGAAGAAGAGTTGGAATTGCTGCAAAGTCGTATCGCTTTTGCTTTGGGTCGCTAAAACGCGCTTTAATTCTTAACTGATCAAATGCCTCCATTTCTTTTTTGTTGGCGGAAAACTTTGAGATGCTTTGTGTTACATAGGTTTGGGAGGTGCTTTTTTGCGGGAAATATATATATGGCGCAAGTGGATGTGATGTAGGGTAAAATTATGACTACAATGAAGCATCAAGGTTAAGTAAAAAATAAAGCGTAGAAAGTTGAGAGATAAATTTGCAAGTTTTTTGATCTGTGGATGCCAATCTCTTCTCTCTTCTCTAGCGAAGTGCTTCTCTTTTCTTGATGTGAGATTTAGCTTTTGAGAAATGCCATGTTTGATGTTAATGAAATACGTAAAGATTTTCCGATTTTAGCTGAAGAGGCGCATGCCGGTGTCCCTTTGGTTTATTTAGATAGTGCGGCATCGTCCCAGAAACCGACGGCCGTGATTGACGCGATGAACAACTATTATCGTCGCTACAATGCCAATGTTCATCGTGGGATTCATCGTTTGAGTGAAGATGCGACCAATGCTTATGAAGATGCGCGTCGCCGTGTGTCTGAATTTATTCATTCTCCCAGCCCCGAACAGGTGATTTTGGTCCGTAATGCGACCGAAGGGATGAATTTGTTGGCGTATACGTGGGGGATTGCCAATTTACGGCCGGGTGATGAAGTGCTGACGACCGAAATGGAGCACCATGCCAATATTGTGCCGTGGCAAATGATTTGTGAGATGACCGGTGCGACATTGCGTTATGTTTCGTTCACGGAAGATGGGTTGTTGGACATGGATGCATTGCCTGATCTTTTGACTGAAAAGACGAAGCTATTCGCTTTTACGGCCGCATCGAATGTGTTTGGTACGATTAATCCGGTGAAAGAGCTGGTAGCGAAAGCGCATGCGGTAGGGGCTTTAACGGCCGTGGATGCCGCCCAGAGCGTGCCACACAGTATTGTCGATGTGCAAGACTTAAACTGTGACTTTCTCGTTTTCTCAAGCCATAAAATGTGTGGACCGACCGGTATGGGGGTTCTATATGGCAAACGTGAGCTGCTGGAAGCGATGCCACCGTTTATGGGTGGTGGGGATATGATTCGTCGGGTGTCGATGGAAAAATCGACATGGAATGATTTGCCCTACAAGTTTGAAGCGGGAACACCGAGTATCGCTGAAGGGATCGGTTTGGGGGCGGCCGTTGATTATCTTAATCAAGTTGGGATGGATAATATTCATCACCATGAACAACTGATTACCCGTTATGCGCTAGAAGCGATGAGCGAAGTCCCTGGGTTAAAAATTATGGGGCCGAAGCAAGCTGAATTGCGCGGGGGGCTTGTCTCTTTTACCGTTGATGGGTTACATCCGCATGATATTGCACAGTTGCTTGATGGGGATGGGATCGCGGTCCGGGCGGGACATCACTGCGCGATGCCGTTGCATAAAAAGCTGGGAATTGGCGCGAGCGCGCGTGCTAGCTTCTATTTGCACACCACCACCGAAGAAGTGGACCTTCTGGTGGCGAGTTTGCATCGGGCGCGAAAAGTTTTCCGTTTATAACAGTTGAGAAACAGGAGAAATAACGATGAGTATGCAAATGTATCGGGAGCAAATTCTCGATTTATATGAAAACCCGCTGAATCATGGGGCGTTAGATCCACATGATTTTTCATACGAAGAAGACAATCCGCTTTGTGGTGATGTGATCAAAATCGATGTGCGGATGGGTGAAGACGGCCGTGTGACCGAGGTGGCTTGGTCGGGTGATGGCTGTGCGATTAGCCAAGCTTCCGCTTCATTGGTGACTGAAGAGATTAAAGGGTTGACCCTTGAAGAGATTAAAAAACTGGATAAAGATTTTATTTTAGAGCTTTTGGGGATTCCGTTGAGCATGGCCCGTATTAAATGTGCGACTTTATCATTGAAAGTGTTAAAAGCGGGCGCGTATGGGATTCCGGATAAGAGTGAGATGCGGAAGCATCTTTAGTTAAATTTGAAGGCGGAAAGCGGAGGGCGGAAAGGTGGTTGATCTTTTCTCTTCTCTCTTCTCTCTTCTCTCTTCTTTTTATGGCTGAATTGGTAAAAATCGGTACGACCGCAGATGTTTCTCCGGAGAAGCCGCTGGTTCATGATTTCGATTATGATACGGTGGTGGTGTTCCAAGTGGGGGACGAATACTTTTGTATTGAAGATGTGTGTAGCCATCAAGAAATC
>WTJY01000137.1 GCA_011524645.1 Anaerolineales bacterium
TAGCGGGCAAGGGTACACCAATTATGGAAACATGGTTTTTGCCAATTCGATTAACTCATTTAATGATATGGTTGATGTTGAGGCAGAAGTGCGGATCGAAGGGTTTGTGGGTTCCGTTGCTTGGGGGAACAATAAAAAGGCGACCTATCTAGGTTTACTAGGGATTATTGTTGCGAGTGGGGAGTAGAAGAAACATTTGTACGGTTTGTCTTGTGGCAAGCTGTACTGATCGAATCGTGATCACGATTCGATCGGGTGTATGAGCAAACGATCGAAATGTCGCGAATTTCTGCCGGTTAGATTTATCTCACGGCTAAAGCAATGGCCTACAATGGCCTCAGTAGGGGGTATTTATGTCCTCCACGTAGCTACATCTGTGTTGGGAAATCGAAAAAGCGGGTTTCGACACCAAACTGTTGCTCTAAATGGCTGCCTAGCGCTTTGACTCCCACAGTTTCGGTCGCATAGTGACCGGCAAAGATAACATTCATCCCATAATCGGCCGCTTGCCAATAATGGGCATGTGATGTTTCACCGGTCAAATAGGTGTCCGCTCCCAACTCTTTGGCGGCTAAGACCTGATCTGCACCCGCGCCCGATAAAATCGCTAGTCGAAAGACGACTTCTTCACCGCAGTCTAGTACCTGAGAAGTTGTATCTAGATGTTTGTTGACCTGTTTAGCCAACGTTTTGAGTTTGACCGGCCGGACATTACCGACCACACCCAATGCTGTCCCCATAGGAGCAAACCACCATTCGATCTCTTCTAAGCCGAACATTTCGGCTAAAACCGCATTGTTCCCGATTTCTGTATGGGCATCTAGAGATAAGTGTGACGCATATAGATTGATTCCGTGTCGCATCATTAAGCGAACACGCTCTCCTAGCGCACCGGCGATCGGCTGTTGTTTCCCCCAAAAAATCCCATGATGAACCAATAGCATATCCGCATCCCATGCGGCCGCAGCATTGAGAATCGCAGGTGAGACATCGACCGCTAGCGCGATTTTCTGAATTTCGTTGTTGTCCGTTTCAACCTGTAGCCCTTGCGGCCCATAATCTTTGATTTCATTGATCTGTAGATAATTGTCAAGATAAGTAATTAATTGTTGTCGTTCCATCTTATTTTCTCTTTGACTTATTTAGTAACAAATTAAATTTTCTTTTTTCACGGCCGTTTTAGCTACTTTCGCTTGGTGTCATAAATTATCTGTGGTAAAAAAAGAACTCGTGTGAGAAATTTTGTACCTTTCGAAATAATCTTATGATCAAAAAAAATGCATTAAGTGAACCTGTCCTTATTCTAAATGCCAACTTTGAGCCTTTACATGTTAGTAGTACCAAGCGTGCACTTGGTCTAGTTTTTGCTGGTAAAGCGGAGGTGATCATAGATAGTGAGGAAAGCATTCACACCTGCTCACATCGCTTTGACATCCCTTCAATTATCCGGCTCAGTTATATGATTCGTCGCCCTAGGCCGCGCATCAACCTAAACAAGCGGGAAATTATGCGTCGTGATAACCATACCTGTCAATACTGCGGCAAAAAGACCACTGATCTGACGATTGATCATGTCAAGCCACGCCATGCTGGCGGACCGCATACATGGCTTAATGTGGTTGCTGCATGCTCTAACTGTAATCGCCGCAAAGGTGGACGTAGTCCCGAGCAGGCCAATATGCCCCTTAAACGGCCCCCATTCGAACCCAAACCCACCGCGATGTATCGGTTTGGCGCTTATATCCACAAACGTGAAGAGTGGGAAACGTTCTTACAAGGATGGTAAGCTGAGTCAGATCGATTTATTGAGCTAACTCAACGATGCGGGGGAGCCCCTGTTCAACCAAATCCTTCACCTGTTTGTACATGCGAACATAATTTGGCTTTGCTGATCCATATGGGTCAGCGATGTTATAGCGACGATTATCGACCATTTGTGATAAGAGGTAAATTTTGGCAGCATGGTCATGAAACTCTACACGCAAGGCTTCAACATGATTTTTGGTCATGCATAGAACCAAATCAGCTTCGCCGAGAATTTCGGCCGTGACCATACGGGCACTGTGGGCAAAAATATCGATGTTTTCGATTTCTTGCATCACTTCTGCGCTGTATTGGGTGACAGATCGGCCGTTTTGTGCCCATGTGCCTGCTGAATGGATTGTCCAATTTGTATAGCCTTGCTTTTCTAGTCGATCCGTAATTAACCCCTCTACAACTGGTGAGCGACAAATATTGGCCGTACAAATAACTAATATATTCGCCATCATTTTCTCCTTTGGTAAAAAATAAAAACTCTCAGACTATTATGCGATCTGAGAGTTTTTTGACAAAATTTAAGTAGCAAAGAATTTGCTTTGCTATTTATTCATCTTCAAGCACATCTGGCTGTAACACCCCATAATCACCATCTCGCCGTTTGTATAAAACATTGACATTGTCATCTTCGGTACTGAAGAAGACAAAGAAGTCGTGACCGAGTAATTCCATTTGATCAATTGCTTCATCAAGTGGCATCGGCTGGAGTGAGAATTGCTTCCGTCTTACGAGAACCGGTTCCCGCTCTTCGGCCGGGACTTCGACCGGAACCGGCTCTAGCATAGCAAACTCATCTATGCCGCCCGCTTTGCGTCGTTTTTGTTGTTTTCCTTTATAGCGACTAATTTGACGATAAATTTTGTCCATGACGAGGTCAACAGAAGCGAAGATGTCGCCACCTCTTTCTTCTGCACGTAAAATCGTGCCTCGTTTGTCTCGCACCGTAATCTGAGCGACTTGTCGTTCTGTTGTCTTGCGTGCGTTTTGCTCACTCAAATCGATATTGACGGCCGCGATGGGCATGTATCGATCTAAACGCGCGGTTTTTTTCTCAACATATGTTTGCAACTTCGGGGTTAGTTTTAAGTTGTGAGCATTAATTTGAAGATTCATCGTTAACTCCTTTGTCGAGAGACGGATAACCCGCTAAACACAGTTTATTTGCTGTGTCTGGCGAGACAATAAATTGGTAATGTAAGAGCCTGACACGGCCGCTTTAAACTAAGTAGCGCGGGCCAAGCAATAAGCTGAAACATGAGGGACGCCAAGCCTGCGTAAGGCTCGTGCCGCTTCATGAAGGGTTGCACCGGTCGTACAAACGTCATCGACCAATAACACATGTTGGGGGAGTTTCGCCCCTTTCATGACCCCTTTAAACGCCCCCACGACATTGTTTTGTCGTTCGTGGGCGTTTAAGCGGGCCTGCGGTTGGGTGTAGCGTGTTCTGGTTAGAAGGTGAGGTAAATACGGCTGTTGAATGCTTTGGGCAAAATGGCGGGCCAATAAGGCTGATTGGTTATACCCGCGCTCTTTTTCTCTTGCGGGGTAGAGAGGGATCGGAACGATGCCATCAATCATCTTTTCTGTTTGCCATTTTGGCCAAGCTTCAACCATGATCTGAGCTAACGGCCGCGCGATGGCGAATCCATTATAGTATTTGAGTTGGTGTATAAATTGGGAAATCGGCTCTATGAATTGTGTTGCCGCCCGAATTTGCTTTAACGGGGAGGGGGATGTGAGACATTCTGGGCAAGTTGTTTGTTTTTCTTCGATTGAACGACCACACTGCTGGCAGAGAGGGGGATTCAGCCATGCGATTTTTGTGTAGCAGGCGGAGCAGATGAGATCACCCGCTCGGCTACAGTTTACGCACTTGGGCGGTAAAATGAAATCAACAAATTGTTGAAATGCCTGTTCAACCTGATAAAACACGATATAAAACTTTTAACTAACGATAATTAAAATAAATTGTGTCACTATCATACACAATTTTGTGTAGTATCCCCTAGAATACATATGTACCACTAAACTAAGACTGGACTTTGATTTTTGTGGTCTAGAAGAAGGTTCGGTAAACGCGAATACCGGCTGGCCCTAATAGAACGATAAACATTGAGGGGAAAATTAAAAAGACCATGGGAAAAAGCATCTTAATCGGTGCTTGTTGAGCTTTCTCTTCCGCACGTTGTCGGCGACGCATCCGCATTTGTTCCGATTGAATCCGCAGTACTTTACCTACACTAACACCTAACTGATCCGCTTGTAAGACTGACGCGATAAAGCTTTGTACGTCAGGTACATCCATTCGGAGAGACATATCTTTGAGTGATTGACGCCGGGTTTTACCTAATTGCATTTCATACACAACACGGCCGAACTCATTAGATAATGGATCATCCCACTTTTCCTTTACTTTGGTCATCGCGCCATCAAACGTTAGGCCCGCATCTACACAAATGGTCATTAAGTCGAGCGCGTCTGGTAGTTTTTTTATAATCCCTTCTTTACGGCGATTAATTGCTGACGTGAGCCAATAGCGAGGCATTACGAAGCCGACGACGGCCCCACCCAATGTAAAGAGGAGGAGATTGTCTGGGCCTGATAAGTACCAACCGATAAAAGAGAAAAAGAAGAAGCTACCGATGGTGATTAGCCAAAACTCTGATGCAGATAAGGTTTTACCTGAAACTTCAAGTTGCCGCTGTGTTTGCTCAAGCATCGCTTGCGGCGCATAGCGCGCGACCGTCTCACTCAAGCGCTTCATCAAAGGAACGATGACGCGATCATTGAAAGACAAAGATAATTCAATATCTTCAATTGAAGCGATTTCTTCGCGGGCCGCATATTCATTAATACGATCCGACAAGGCATTGTTTTCGATCCGTTGGAAAGCGACAACGAGATAGATCAGGATGATCAGTATAATGATAACACCGACAATCGCCCAAACGATCGGATTGAGTGAAGTTAAAAGTTCTAACATGAGATATTCTCCTACACTTCAATATCGACAATTTTCATGATGGCAAAACCACCAGATGAGATCATGAGAAACGCGATCCCGACCATGAGCCAGCCACAAGGGAAGCTCCCGATTAAGTATGGCTCTTGGCGTAACAAAATTTCATTGATGTAGTCTGGGTTAATCCATAATAACGCGACACCCAATCCGATCGGTAAAAAGGTTATGACCCATCCAGAGGCGCGACCTTGTGCCGTCAATGTGCGAATTTCACCCTTAATTCGGACACGTTCACGAATTGTATGACTAATTACTTCAAGAATTTCAGCTAAATTACCACCTACTTCGCGCTGAACTTTTACGGCCGTGACAACCAAGTCAAAGTCTTCACTTGGCATACGTCGCAACACATTGTCCAGCGACTCTTCCATATCGATGCCTAAGCGGGTTTCTTGCAAAAGGCGATCAAACTCTTGCGAGACCGGTGGAGGAAGCTCGCGAGCGATCGCTTCAATCGCCTGTAGAACACTAAACCCTGAGCGTAGAGCATTGACCCATAAGTTTAGGGTGTCGCTTAGCTGTTCATCAAATGCGCGAAGTCGGTTTTTGGCGACCGTGTTGGCATAGATACGAGGAACTTGTGCGCCTGCGATGGCGCCAATGATCGCGCCTAGTTGCCAATTATCGCTTAGGAGGTACGCCCCCGCTGCGGCCGCAGCGGCGGAAACACCGAAAACAATCCCGATATATTCACTAACTCGCAGTTTAATGTCTGCACGAGAAATACGGTTTTTAATTGTTTCGAAAAAACCATATCCTTGAGTTGATATCGCTTCATCTAGTCGGTCTGCAACATCACCTTGTGCGTCTTTGGCTGATGCATCGATAAATTCCGGTTCCCATTCGGAGGAGCCGGCAAACTTGTCGAGCCGTTCATCGACGTTAACTCGATTGCCACCTGCAAGTAGGGCGATACCGGCACCGATAAGTAACAGTAGGCCTAACCCTCCACCGATTAAGATGAGTAATGCTGTTGTTGACACGAGATGTTCTCCTTAGTCAAAGTTCAATAGCTCAATTTCGATTTCGATTTGAGACCTGATGTTTAATGACGTCCGCGTTGACCACCAATACCAAAGATTGAAGGCGGTAGCATAATGCCCGCCTCTTGAATTTTGGCCATACATTTGGGGCGTAGCCCTGTTGGGCGCAAACGGCCGATAACTTTTCCATCTTCTAATCCAGTTTGTTCAAAACGGAAGATCTCCGACATGGTGATCACTTCCCCTTCCATCCCTTGGATTTCACTAATGGATGTCACTTTACGTGATCCATCACGCAATCGAGCTTGTTGCACAATGAAGTCTACCGCCGAGGCGACCTGCTCTCGAATTGCACGTATCGGTAGGTCCATTCCTGACATCATACACATCGTTTCAATCCGTGATAAGGTGTCACGTGGTGTATTGGCATGAGCGGTTGTCATACTCCCTTCATGACCGGTATTCATGGCTTGGAGCATGTCCATCGCTTCACCACCCCGACATTCCCCAACCACGATACGGTCGGGGCGCATACGTAGGGCATTAATAACTAAATCGCGAATACTCACCTCACCACGTCCTTCTACATTGGGGGGGCGTGATTCAAGGCGTACGACATGCTCTTGATGCATTTGAAGTTCGGCCGCATTTTCAATAGTGACAATACGTTCCCCTTCAGGAATGAAGCTCGATAAAACATTGAGAAGTGTTGTTTTGCCTGACCCCGTACCACCGGCGACAACGATATTGTTGTGAGATACAACAACCGCTTTTAGGAATTCGGCCGCTTCTGGGGTAACAGAACCCCATTGGATTAAATTGTCGATCGTAATCGGTTTGCTTGAGAAAACACGAATTGTAAGGCTGGGACCATCGAGAGCGATTGGGGGTATGACCGCATTTACACGAGAACCATCCGGTAGGCGGGCATCCACCGTAGGAGAGCTTTCGTCAATACGACGGCCGAGTGGTGCTACAATTCGATCAATAATACGCATGACATGGTCATTATCTTCAAATTCGACAGGGGCACGGACGATACGGCCTCCATGCTCGATAAAGATATGTTTAGGGCCATTGACCATGATTTCACCTACACCTGATTTGAGGAACTGTTCGATCGGGCCAAATCCTAGGATTTCTGCCACGATTTGATCAAATAGCTTTTTCTTTTCAGATTTGGTGAGAACGATTTGCTCTTCAACTAGCATCGATTCAAATAGGCCTTGAATCGTTGATTTCATATCGGCCGTTTTGGTGACATCGACACTAGGATCCATTTCCAAAATTAAACGCTGTTGGATGCGCCCTTTGAGATCTGCATAGGAGTCTCGTGATGCCGAAGCTGGTGAAGAACGTTTAACACGTAAATCTTGTAGCTTGGAACTGTTTTGATTTTTTTTATTACCACCACTTGGCGGTTTTTTTCCAGAACCTGAGGATTGTTTCGCTTTACCGCGATCTTGTTTACGTTCGATCCGTTTTAAGAGAGACATTTCCCTACTCCATGATAGCGAGTTGAATCAAGCCATTAACGGCCGAGCCAACTGAGCCACCCTGTCTTTTGTTGGACAGCTTCTCCCCCTTCTGCATCTTGTTTTGTTTCGCCTAGTAAATCGATTTCGATGACGTCGGCCAGTTTGAGGATAGAGGCTGCCACGGGGGTCTTTCGCGCATTGTTGCCCAGTAATGGAATGCCACGATCTGCTGAATTAGTGACCGCGACATCATCTTGGACCACAGAGGCCACAACCGGTCGGCGTAGCGCGTCAGATACATCTTTAACCGAAATGCTAAATTTGTCTGAAGCGCGGTTAACAACCAACATGATTCGTTGTATATCGCTTGTCAGGGCATCGAATAAATCGAAGAAGCGGCGGGCATTGGTTAGGCTAGCCAAGCTTTGTTGTGTAATGAGTAGTACACGATCCGCGTTATCTAAAACTGTCACAGTTGTATCTTGTAAGCTGGTTGCTGTATCAATGATTACAAAGTCGAAATTTTGGCGCACGATATTTACTATCGAATCTAGGCTATCTGCTGTGACTAATTCTGCCATTTCCGGTTTAGGTGGGGCAAGTAGAACCTGCAAGCCTGACTCGTGTTCTAGCGCAACACTACTGATTAAATCTGCGTCCAATTCTGAGATGCGATCAGCTAGATCGACCAAAGTTGAAGACGGCCGCATATTGAGCGTAACTGCGATGTCGCCAAATTGTAAATTGGCATCAATGAGTAACGTTTTGTAACCACGGATAGCGAGGGCGACAGCAACATTGATTGCAACCGTGGTGCAGCCGCTTCCACCTTTGGGGCTATAAACTGTAAGCACTTTGCCATCTTTTTGACTTTGGTCTATAGGGCTTTCAGATGCTGTCGTTGTGTTTGTAGATGTCGTTGCGGATGTATGAACAATTGTAGGGCGTGTTTCATACACGCGACGAATCGCGGCCATTAATTCGTCACCAGAAAACGGCTTCATTAAAAAGTCACGTGCACCAGCGAGCATTGCTTGGCGTAAATAATCAGCCTCGCTTTGCACTGACATAATAATGATTTGGCAACGTGGTACAGATTGAGTGATTGATTGGCTCGCGCTGATCCCATCAACTATAGGCATGTTGATGTCCATCAAAATAATATCTGGTTGTTCTTTACGTGCTAAGTCGATCGCTTCTTGTCCGTTACCAGCTTGTCCAACTACTTCGACATCTGGTTCAAACTGCAGCAATTTTCGCACATTGTCACGCGTTTCTGGTAGATCATCAACAATGAGAATGCGAATTTTTTCGGCCATATAAGTTTATTTTGAGGTATGTGCTGTTTGATTGGATATATATATTGATTATGTCATCTTGTGACATTGCTCATCATACTCTGATTATCGATAAAGTCAAGACTGGGGCAAACAAAGGGCGCACGAACAAGTTGTCATCAAAAATTTTTTGCCCTCCAAGGGGGTTTTGCTGCGGCGAAGCCGCAGCAAACCGGATAACAAAGCATATGTTTGTTCAGAATTTTTAGTTAAGTTAACTTTTCTGACAGGTTGTTCATTACTCTGTAACGAAAGTTTTATAAATTTTGCAGAACACGCTTTTGTGCTCCCCTCTCCCGTTGGGAGAGGGGTTGGGGGAGAGGGGAAAATATAAAAATCCACCTCCCCCACCCCCTCCTCATAGGAGGGGAGGAAATCCATAAAATTAATGTTACAGTGTATTCATGTACCCGCAAACAAATTATTCCCATTGATTCTTTTAAAATGAAAAAGCCCCAACTGCAATAGTTGAGGCTTTCCGTTTTGACCTTTGGCCAAGGATTAACTTGCTGATCCTCGGGCACTTAGGGTGTTGGTTACGTCTTGGAAAACGCGACCGATTTGGGTACCGAGCAAGCTCAAAAGTACGATAACGGTGATTGAAACCAATACAAGGATCAACGCATATTCTACAAGACCCTGACCATCTTCACGTGGCAAATATAACATTTATATACTCCTTTTAATCAAAGTGTGAACAAATAATAAAATGTAACTTAGCTAATAATAGCAAACTAAAAAAATATGACAAGTAGGAGAACTCTCCTAAGCAATAGTGTATTCTAGTTTGCTTTAAACCTGTTCAATTGGGACTGAAAACTCGGCACGAGTGCCTTGTCCTGCTCCGCTGGTAATGTTTAATTCGCCGTTTAGCATTGATAATCGTTCTTGCAACGTTGGGAGCCCCAGTGTTTGCTTTGATTTGTTCTCAAAGATTTCGCTTGGGTCAAACCCGACACCATTGTCTTCGACGACAACATTGACTTGATCTGGAGACGTATCGATGATAATTTGAATTTGTGATGCTTGGCCGTGACTACGGGCATTGCTTGCAAGTTGTTGCACCGCGCTAAACACTGTGACTTCTATATGGCTTGGGAGACGTTGTTCGATACCGGTTGTATGAACTGAGGCTTCTATCTCGCTTTTCTTGCTTAGGGAAAGGGCGTAAGAGCGGAGTGTTGGGACAATGCCTAGGTCGTCGAGCATCATCGGCCGTAGGTCAAAGATAAAATCTTTTACTTTGGAAAAGGTCTTAACAGCTGTGTTTTTGAGGACGTTTAACTCTTCACGTGCTTGAGCTTGATTATTATCGAAGAGGCGTTCACAGATTTCCGCTTGTAAAATGAAATTACTTAAGGAAGAGGCGGGGCCATCATGCATTTTACGCACAAGGCTTTTTCGGGTTGCTTCTTCGATTTCAATGATACGAACCACATTAGAGGTGTCTACTAACTGGCGTGGCGCGGAATTGTCCCCCTGGCTGGCAAAACCACCCGCACTGTTGCCCTTGCTTAAGACATCACTTTGAAGCTGGGCTAGGCGGTCCATATTTTGTTGATCTGCTTGTAGCTTTTCGAGTTGCCCCTTCATAATAAATAGGCGTTGTTGATCATTGAGCAATGATTCGTACCCATTTTTGATGTCTTCTCGGGGGGCGGTGTCTATTTTAAGCTGACGCACATAGGTGGTCATTTGTGAGTTCTTGTGGGTTAAGCGATCAACCTCGGCCGTGCTCTGTTTAATGAGAACACGGATTTCTTGTAGGGCGCTTTTGGTTCGCTCGTGCTCGATTTGGAGTTCTTCAAGAAAATCGGCAAAGGACATAGGAGATACCTTGTAATAATGCTACGGATGTGGAGAAAAAGGGATTACCCTTTGTTTGTTTCTAAACGGACCCAGCCACGGCGTAGAGCGTACACGGCCGCTTGTGTCCGGTCATCAACACGCAATTTGCGCAGGATGGCGGTCATATGATTTTTAACCGTTTGATGGCTGATGCCGAGCTTGTAAGCGATTTCTTTGTTGCTGAGTCCACGGGTGACATGTTCGAGGATTTCCATTTCACGGGGTGACAGCGGGACGAATAGATCTTCGGTGTCGTCGGTTGAATGAAGACCGGCAAGACGGCCGACTTTCTCTTCTACCCAGCTTAGCATATCTTCATAGGTCATTTTCTTTTCACCCACGACATACATGTTTTCGCGGACCGCATGAATCGCTTCAATTAAAGACTCTGGCATGACATCTTTGGGGCAATAGGCGGATGCCCCAGCACGGAGCGCATGGAAAACCTGTTCAACATCATCGTAGCCGGTTAAAACGACAACTTTGGTGTCTGATAAAGCTGATTTGATTTTGCGTGTGACTTGTAAACCATTAATCGTGGGGAGATTGATGTCCATTAAAATAACATCTGGGTTTAAGTCGAATGCGAGTTCCATGGCGACTTCACCATCGGCCGCTTGCCCGACAACTGTAATAGTTGGGTCTGTTTCGACTACATCACATATTCCTTGACGGAAAACGGGATGATCGTCAACGATAAGTACTTTTAGTTGTGTCATAATGGATCCTTTTTGTATGAGGTGAGCCAGGGAATTAAGTTAGATTATTGAGTAATAAGATTTTGATTTGCCTGAGATTGCAACGATTAGCTTTATGTGAACAATGTATTTATCATACCATGAACTTCTTTTGACTGACAACATGGTGACGATGCGCATAGAATGTTTTTTCTATAACTTTATGTCATGCACTTTGCTTTGTTGGTTTGGAGGGTTTGTTTGGGTTGGGGAGCAAAACAAAAACCAGCGATTGCTGAATAATTGCGTTGATTTTACAAATTAAATAGGAGTGGATTAAGCATGAGCATGATTAAGAAATTGTGGCAGTTGCAACAAACCGATAGTGGTATTGAAGATGGGAAGAAACGTTTGGCTGAGATATTGCAAGCGCAAAAGCCGACCGTGTCGATCATGACTTTACGACAGGCGGTGCAAGCGTTGACTGATAAGGTTGATCGCTTGGAAACCGCTTATCTCACAGATGAAGAGTCTTTGGTTGAGATTGATGGGGTTCTAGATGTGGATGTGAATAAACTGTATTCGGGCAAAGTTAAAAATCCACGGGAGCTGACCGATTTGCAAAATCGTGTTGATGGTTTGCAGAAGCGTAAAGCGGATGTCGAAGAGAAACTGACAGACTATTTGACTGCGATTGAATCGACCCAAGAGAAACTTGATTTATTAGCGGGGCAACTATCATTTGAAGAGGGGGAATGGGAAGCTACTTGTGTGGCCTTAAAAGAGGAACAGACGCATGTCGCTTTGCAAGTGAATGATTGGATCGCGCAACGGGAGGCGATGCATGCGAAGTTGGATGAAAGTGCACGAAATTCTTACGATCGACTATTTCGGATTAAGCGAGGTGTCGCGGTGTCCGCATTGAGGCAGGGGATTTGCCAAACATGTCGGGTGGGTGTGACCAATAATTTGATTCGTGAAGCGCAGGCGCGCAAGATCGTTAATTGTACGAGTTGCGGCCGTATGTTGTATGCGGCTCATTAATGAGCTGGTTAGCTTTTTTTGCGTAAGGTGACATCACCGGCCGAGATTTCATGGATTTTGCCGGTCTGATCCTCGATTAGTAGATTGCCCCATTGATTGGTTCCGATTGCGGTTCCTTCTAATTGTTTATTTTGTTTGATATGGGTCACGGTAACCGGTTGGTGCAAATTTGCGAGGTACGTTTCCCAGAGCGTATGAGGGGACTTCCCTTGTTGGGCGAGGGTGTAGAACTGTTCAAATTGTGTAAGCAAGGCGTTGACGATGGGAGGACGCGCTGTTTTTTGCCCTGTTTCCAGTAAGACGCTGGTGGGCGGGGTGTTGGCCGATGGTAAGTCGGCCGCTTCCAGATTGATATTTAGCCCGATGCCGACAATCGCATATTGGAGTTGATTTTCATGGAAGTGGCCATCGAGCAAAATTCCCCCGAGTTTACGCAATTCACCTTCATGTGAAACGATGATGTCGTTGGGCCATTTTAAGAGGGCGGGAACGCTGGTGGTTTGGCGCAAGGCGCGAACGGCCGCGAGCCCTGCGATCATTGTAAGCCACGGGGCTTGGGATGCGGGCCAGTCTGTTCTTAAAAAGAGGGAATGCAAAATAGCGGTTTGTGGTGGAGCTTGCCATGTGCGCCCTAAGCGTCCTTTGCCAGCGCTTTGAAAATCGGTGATGGCAACAGCCCCGTGTGGGAGTGATGTTGCCTGTGACTTAAGCCATTGATTGGTCGATTCAATGTTTGGGAAGTAGTGCCACGAGTGGCCGAGCCATTGGGTGTCTAGTGAAATTTGGTTTAAATGATTTGTCATAATCGGTCACTCGGTCACTGTGTTTGTTGTGTTCTTTCTAAAAATTGGCTAAAGTGGATTCCTCGCAAAGAAGATAGAAGCATTTTATATAAAAAGGAACAGGTTGGTACAAGCTTGGTGGGGGAATATTTCGTATTTTTGCTTATTTCTAACTCTATGTTGTGTGCAATACGAAACGCTTTTAAGTGTGTACCGACCGTTTGATACCAATAGGGAAACCGGTAGGTGAATATGTCGACTGACCTAGATCAATTAGATTGGCGGTTGTTGGAAGAGCTACAGAAAGACGGCCGTGTGAGTAACGCCGAATTAGCCCGTCGTTTGAATTTGTCTCCGCCTGCAACCCATGCACGGGTACGTAAATTAGAAGAAACGGGCGTGATTCGGCAATATGTGGCGTTGTTGGATCGTGATCGACTGGGCTTGGATTTGCTCTGTTTTATCCACATTCGAATGCATGTCCATGAGTTAAATGCGCTGGAATCATTCCAAGAGCATGTGCTCAGTTTGCCTGAGGTGTTGGAGTGCCATCATTTGACGGGGCAATATGATTATGTCTTAAAAGTGGCGTTGAGTAACCGGCGCGAGTTACAAGATTTTGTGCGTTATAAGCTGGTGCCGTTACGTGGGGTGGCACAAATTACAACAAGTGTTTTGTTGGAAGAGGTGAAAGCGACGACTTCGTTGCCGTTGATAGGAGATTAGGTGGCTTCGGGAAGTAGGAATTGGTGTGATAGGGATAGGGAAACGCCTCGGTAGAGACAGGGTCTCTATCTCTATCTCTATCTTCTATTGTAAGTTGTCTCAGTATTCGTGAATGGGGAGGCGTACTTGGGGAATCGGGTCGTATTCGAGCCCGAGCTTGACATAATCCCACGCAGCGAGACCGATCATGGCGGCGTTGTCGGTGGCCCATTTGAGGGGGGGGAGACAGAGCTTGACATCTAGATCGGTGCAGAGTTGACCGGCCGCAGCGCGTAGTTGCGGGCTGGCGGCGACACCTCCGACGACGACGAGTGATTTTGCGGGGTTGTTTTTGAGGGCGCGGCGGCATTTGGTCATGAGGACATCGATGACCGCATCGACAAATGAGGCGGCGATGTCTTCGTGTTTGGGGTCGGCTGTTTTGCGTAGATATTTGGAGACGGCCGTTTTAAGCCCTGAAAATGAAAATTCTAGCCCTTCATTGAGCATGGGGCGTGGGAAGGGGATATTGATTTCCCCAGTTTTGGCTAAACGGTCCACTTTAGGGCCACCGGGATAGGGGAGGTCTAACATCCGGCCGACTTTGTCATAGGCTTCACCGACTGAATCATCACGTGTGCCGCCGAGATAGGTGATTTCACCCGCTTCATCCATATGGGCGAGAAAAGTGTGTCCGCCGGAAACGAGCAAAATGATTGCGGGGTACTCGACCCGTTTTTCATTTAGATCGACGCTACGCAAATGGCCACGTAGGTGGTTGACACCGATAACTGGAATGCCCCAGCCCAGGCCGAGTGCGGATGCGGTGTTGAGACCGACGAGCAGTGAACCGATCAGTCCTGGCCCACGGGTGACACCGATCGCTTTGATGTCTTTGTGGGTGAGATCGGCCGCACGAAATACCTCATCGACAACGGGGAGCATGGAAGTGAGGTGGGCACGGCTGGCGAGTTCGGGGAACACACCGCCGTATTGGGCGTGAATATCGATTTGGGACGCGGTTACAGCGGAGAGAACACGGCCGTCTTCGGCGACGATGGCGGCAGCTGTGTCATCACAAGAGGTTTCGATTCCGAGAATGTATTGAGTCATGGGAATGGTAAATTATCAATAGCCAATGGTAAATAAAATAGGCACTCGATTGGCTATGCGCTTAGATTAGTAGATAGAAATATAAGGTTTCAATTGGTCTACAGCAACGGCACCGATGCGGAGGGCTTGAGGGGGATCGGTGCGACAGTTGATGAGTGTCGATGGGATGACATCGATAGCACCACCATCGATGACCAAGTCGGGGGTACCGTGGAGCTGGGGCAAAATGTTATCGGGTGCGGTGGCGACATCGATGCCGCTTTTGTTGGCACTGGTGACGAGTAGGGGACCGGTGCGACGGAGCGCGGCGAGGAAGAGGTCATGTTGGGGGATGCGAAAAGCGATTTCATCACGGCCGTCTAGCCAAGGGACGAGCGGTTTGTCTTTGAAACCGACAACGAGGGTGATCGCACCCGGAACGAAGGGGGAGGCGGCCAGTTGACGAGCGGTGTCATTGATTTCTACGCCGAGAGGGAGCAGATCGTCTAGGGAGGCGACCATAATCGGTAAATTCATATGGCGCGGCCGTTGTTTGAGTTCATAGATACGGTCAACGGCCGCTGGGTGCTTAGCACTGGCGGCTAAGCCATAGACGGTATCGGTGGGGGCCATCACCACGCCACCTTGTTCTAA
The DNA here is from genome assembly GCA_011524645.1 of Anaerolineales bacterium. Classification (GTDB taxonomy): domain Bacteria; phylum Chloroflexota; class Anaerolineae; order Promineifilales; family Promineifilaceae; genus WTJY01. The sequence goes on from WTJY01000137.1 coordinate 15,441, forward strand.
ACAGGCGACCATATCATCGATTTGTTTTTGGTTTGCACTCATAAAGCGGTCTCCAGCGTTTGTTCATTGATGGGGTGGGCGATTTGTGGATAGGTGCGCTGACGGCTGTTTAGCAAATCGGTTTGTGCCAGCATGGCGGGGAGCGTTCCTTTGGTACGCTCGCTGTCCCAGATTTGTTGTGTTAGGCCTAGGGCTTGAATTTCGGCACGGTGGGTACCGATCACGGCAAAACTGTCTAGATCGGCCGTTAACTCTTGGACAACCTCGGCGAAGATGCCATAGCACATGACGGTTGGCTGGTCGGCCGTGAAGAGGCAGGCGTATACATTTTTGCCTGCGCCACGGGTGGTGCCCAAAACGGGGAGATCGGTCTCGGCCGTGAGTTCATGTCCCATCATCTCGAAGGAGCTGAAAGGGGCGACCGGGATTTTTAAACTAAAAGAAAGAGCGTTGGCGAATGATACGCCGGAGCGAATAGAACTGAGCCCGCCGGGGCCGACATTGACAGCGATGAGGGTTAGATCGGCCGGTGTTATATCGATTTGGCGAAAGGCATAGTTGACAATGATTGGTAAATCTCGTACCTCGCTCATTGTCTGGTGGTCGCGTGAGTTAAAGACGACCTGTTCGGCGCGGGTGATGATGACATCGTATGGGCTGGCGGAGGTATCGATAAATAGAATCGAACTCATGATTGAAACATCTCCTGTGGCAGATTCGCTTTGAGTTGCTCGAGTTTCGTTTGCCAAGCGGGGGTGGTGCTGGACAGCACGAATTGGCGTTGATCGGCCGTACCGTCTTCAACAAAGCTGATTTCGATATAGAGATAATCGGTAAATTGATCGGCGATTTTATCACCCCATTCGATCATTGTGATCCCTTGGGGCATGTATTCGTCTAGACCAAGGTCGGTGAATTCGGCCGTGTTGCCCAAGCGATAAGCATCGACATGAATCAGGGTGCCCAGATCGATCGGATGTAAATCGGCGATAATAAATGTGGGGCTGGTGATACGGGATTGGCAGCCAAGTGTGGTACCTGCACTGGTGACGAAATTGGTTTTGCCGGTACCTAAGTCGCCTGCGAAGAGAATAATATCACCAGCGGTGAGTAATTGGGCCAGTGTGGTGGCGAGAACGGCCGTGTCTGTGGCGTTGCTCACGTGAATCGTTAATGAGGTCATGAGGGGTTGCTACCTTAATGAAGGAAGGGTCTCTAAAAATTCGGGTGAGTAATTATAGATATATCGTTATTTTGTGCCCAAAATTGTATACGTGACGCCTATGAGGCGGCGTATGAAGTAGGAAAGATGAAGGATGAAGTATGAAATAGGGGATGTATTTGTGATGTAGGTTTGAAGATTTAAGCAGGATTTAACCTGTGGGGGGGATGAATCTTTTATGCTGTGGGGAGCTGGTCGGTCGGTAGGAAGACTCCCACGATTCTAGCTGTGCCTTAAGGGTTGGGCTTTTATATGACTGCACTGAATTTAAAGGAAACGATTATGACGGAAATTCGATCCCACTCATTTTACGCGATGGGGTGTCTCATGGAGGTTTGGCTCCAAGCGGATGAGGTTGAGTTAAGCGAGGTGGAGCGGTTTTTTGCCACGGCCGAACAGGAATTGTCACGTTTCCGGCCGGATAGTAATTTATCCCAATTGAATGAGCGGCCGGAACAATGGGTTTCTGTGCCGATACGACTATTCGCGATTTTGCAACGGGCGGTTGATCTGGCTGAAGAGACGGATGGGCTATTTGATCCGACACTGTTATCCGTTTTAGAGCAAATCGGGTATCAGGACTCTTTTGAGGTGATTCAAAAGCGGCCCTTATGGCAACGGTGGGGGCGGCCACACGATGCGGTGATGCAACCGCCTAAACGGGGCTACGAACAGATTCGATTTCATGAAACTGAATATGCTGTTTGGCTCCCTGAAGGAGTTAAGGTTGATTTAGGGGGAATTGCGAAAGGATATGTTGCCCAAGAGGTGATTCAGTGGCTGTCACGTTATGGGGCTTGTTTGCTAGATGCGGGGGGAGATTTGGTGGCTGGCCCTGCACCGGATGGGATGTTGGGATGGCCGGTGGGGGTGGCTGCGCCGTATGATGGGCATGTTGAACGGCCGAATTTGGCGCGGATGTGGTTGACATATGGCTGTTTGGCGACATCTGGAGTTGATTATCGCCATTGGCAGACCGATCATGGGGAGAAACACCACATTATCGATCCTCGTACGGGGAGTTCGGCCGAGACTGATTTATTGACTATATCATTGATGATGTCAGATGCGTGTGATGCGGAGGTTTGGGCGACGACCTCGTTGATTCGGGGGGGACGCGAGACGGCCGAATGGCTACAACGGAATCACATTGAAGGATTGATGATTAATCAGGCGCATCAAGTGAATGTATCGGCCGCTTTGTTGCCACACATACAATGGGAGAAAGATGCGCCCACCTTGGTGCAGTTGTAATAGAAGTGTAAAGTTTGTTAAAACGAGCCTGTATTGAGCTGAATAAATGTTTCCCCACATAGAGAAAAAAAGATAAAAAAACTGCCATATGGTCCGCATATGGCGGTTTTTCGCTGGATTTAAGAGAAAAAACAGTTAAGTCATTGTTAAAGATGTTTAGGTTGGTGTTCAAGTATCGGCCGTTTAACTCCGTTAATCTTTAATTATCAAGCGCGAACATCAAGCGCAGACAAAAAATAATGGCTCTTTCTGTGTTTCAAGGCGTTGCAAAATCAAGCTGTTTTGCTCCCCTCTCCCTCAAGGGTGAGGGGCTGGGGAAGAGGGGAAAATCTCACCTCCCCCAGCCTCTCCTAATCGGAGGGGAGTAAGATGAAGTTGTTTTTATGTCAACCTAATCGGTTTCCATGAAGAGCCAAATTAATGACAAGACGATGATGAAAATCGATAAGGAGTTAAAACTGTGAACAAAAAACAAATAATGAATTTACTCGGTGCAGGCACTGTTACCGCTTTGCTTGTGGTGACCGGATTACTGTTTGGTGGCCGATCATTCGATATGGAGGTGGCCGATAACGAGACGGGGATTGTGCAAACGTTGATGGTGAGCGGCGATAGCTCGCTTGAGGCGGAGAACGCGCAGCTACGAGACGCGGTGATTGAATTACAACAGCGCGAAGAACAGTACGTGGCTCAGATTGAACAAGCGAACCAACTGTTACAAGAGAATAACAACGCCTATGCTGGTGAAGCTGAATATGAAGAAGAATACGAAGAGTGTGAGGAAGGGGAAGAATACGGCGAAGGGCGTGAAGGACACGCCGAACACGAAGAATGTGAAATGGAAGAAGAAGAGGAGGACGAGTATGACGACTAATTCTGAACAACTTGTAACGGCAGGGGCCAAGAAAACGAAAAAAGCGCGGCCTGCACGGCCTCGCCCCAAAGGGAAAGGGGGTGGCCGTGGTGGGTTAGACACCACGATGTTGAAAGCGAGCATTGTTGCCGGTAGTTTGGCGGCAACGATTGTAGGTGGACAAGCGCTCTCAACGGCCGCTTCATCCGCCCTAGAGGCTGACGTGATCCCGGTATCTAACCCGATTGTGATACAGCTGGCGGACGGAACGGATTGGGTGATTAGCGATGCGCCGATGGTTGAATTGGTGATTCCTGATCCGGTTGCGAGTAGCCGTTCATCTGGCTAGTGATTCATTGTAAATGATAGGTAATGGAGATCGATTTGCTCGGCCGTGTGATTTGATCTCTGGTTTTGATCAAAAAATTTAAGTTGGATTTAACATTTGATGATTCGAAATTTAGCATAATTACGAGCATTATTAGTACATTGTTTCGGAATTGTTCTGCAATTCTGATTCCTGGGCTTTGACAGGCTCTACCGTTGTAAGAGATTTATCAAAATATAATATTTTGTACTCTTTTACTACATTAATTTGAATTGGTTTTAACCCTCTTTGCGCAATGAAGCCTGAGCTTGTCGAAGGCTAGTAATAAAGTTCAATTTACTTTAGAAACAGTGTGTTAGACTGTAGAAAAAACAATTAATTAATTGGATAAAGATATGTCTCGAACTCGCATGCTAAACATACTGGGGGCGATTATTGTCGTCGCCATTTTTGGAATCACATTTTTTCTTTTCAACGGCCGTTTAGATTTGGCCCGCAATTCTTCTCCTGCTCCCGGCTCGGCCGATGTGCAAGAAGCCCTTGAAGATGTCCAAACCCAAGAAGAGCTTTATCAACAGCAAATCGATAATGCCAATCAAGTTCTGAGTGAACAGGAATTTGATGATGACGATTGTGAAGATGAAGACAATGAGGATGAAGAAGAGGAAGAAGAATACGAAGAAGATGATGACGATGAGGAAGAAGAGTGTGAATTAGTAGAGTAGCTGGGCTGTTTTAACAGCACTTGTCCATCTTTTTTGCTGATACTGCCGAATTTGGTGGGATAAGTGTAAATCGTTCAAAAATAGTCGATTTACAGGGGTGTCATCCCCGCGTAGGCGGGGATCCACCGCTCAAACAGAGTTGGATTCCCACCTTCGTGGGAATGACAATCGTTAATTGATCAAGTCCCACCAAATCCGACAGGGCTAGCTTTTTTGCACATGGTATTTTCGGCATTATTCACATAGTTTAGCAGTACCAAGATATGAATAAGCTCGATACCACGCCTCTTCAATATGCCCTTATTCTAGGAAGTATGATCGCGACATTGTTGGGAGCGGAAATAATCGCTCAGCAAGATGTTTCCCGATTGGAACCGACAATTCTTCTCGAAGTCGAATATGAAAACGGCCATCGCTGGCTTATCGTCGAACAGAATAATGCGTTAGTTGCTCAACTAACCATTCCCAACCCTATTGCAAATAGTCGCTCGTCCGGATAAACGGGTGGCTATTGGAGAGATTGATTATGACGACATATGAACAACTCGAAGAAGAAAGCGCATTGACTATATTGGCTCGGTGGATTGTTCCCGCAGTTATTTTTATTTTCGTGTGGTGGATTTTGCCGATATTGCTTCCCACACAGCCGTTTTCTTGGTTGTTGACTGATAAAGCTTCTTGGTATCTCAATCGGGCGAGCGGATTGGTGGGGTATTTCTTGCTGGCTCTTTCCACTATTTGGGGGCTTTTACTCAGTACCAAGCTCGTTAAAAAAGTGGTCCCACCGGTGCTCTCGCTGGCGATGCATAACTATCTATCATGGACCGCCATCGGGTTTTCCGTGTTACATGCGGTGGTTCTGTTATTTGATAGCTATTATGCCTATACGGTCGGTAATCTGCTTATTCCATTTACCGGTCCTTATAAACCGGGCTGGATCGGTGCGGGGATTATCGGTTTCTATATTATGTTGGTGACTTCGGCTAGCTGGTATTTTCGTCAGCATATCGGTCAGAAAAATTGGCGAAGATTACATTATCTAACATTCGGCGCATATGGGTTAACTACCTTTCATGGTGTGATGGCGGGGACAGATACCTCGCAATTGATGCCGGTGTATATGGGGAGCGCGGCTGTGGTGATTTTTCTGACGATGTTTCGCATGATTGAAGCGGCTTCAGATTTATAAACTCATGTTACGCGATCATGACCCATAGCTACCGACTTAACGGTTTCTAGTTCTATCGGATTTGGTGGGACACAGCCGATTAACGCTTGTCATTCCCACGAAGGTGGGAATCTAGGTCTATTTGAGCGATGGATCCCCGCCTACGCGGGGATGACAGCCATGTCAATCGACTATTTTTGAACGATCTGCGCTTATCCCACCAAATTCGACAGTATCAGAACGGTTCTACGGCCGTCCCCCACCCTAAATCCCTCCCCCAAGGGATGGACTTTCTTCTAAATTCGCAAATTTTGGCGAAGGTATTGTTATTAGATAGGCTATTTTACATGAATAAAATTCTTCTTATTGACGATGACCCGCTTATTACGGAACCATTGGCACGTACTCTGAAAGGGTACAATTATGAGGTCAAAACGGCCGAAAACGGCCGGATCGGCCTTGACATGGCTCTTGCTGAGCCATTCGATGTTGTAATTCTTGATGTCATGATGCCGGAAATGGATGGTTGGGAAGTCTGTCGTCTCTTACGCGAGCGGAGCGGTGTGCCGATTTTGATGCTTACTGCGTTGGGGGAAGAAGTGGACCGAATTTTAGGGCTTGAACTGGGTGCGGATGATTATTTGACCAAACCGTTTAGCACCCGCGAATTGTTGGTCCGTATTAAAGCGATGTTGCGCCGTGTGGCGATTGATATGGAGGCCAAGAAAAACGCGACGCTCGAACATGGCGATCTCATTATTGACATCGATGCACATACTGTCACGTTAGCTGGGGAACCGCTAACATTGCGACACAAAGAGTTTGAATTGCTTCAGCTCTTGGTGTCTCGCCAAGGCAATGTCGTGAACCGAAATGATATTTTTGACCTCGTTTGGGGAACAGATTGGATCGGGGATACCAGAACCTTGGATGTACACATCCGTTGGCTTCGCGCCAAAATAGAAAAAGATCCTGCTCGGCCGCAACTGATAAAAACGGTTCGGGGGGTAGGGTACCGCTTTGTGACATGAACGGCTTAACTTCACTACGCTCTCGTCTTATTATAGTCTATGTTGGTCTGATGGTCTTTGGCTTTGGTAGTCTGACCCTCTGGTCTGCACAACAAGTTTATACAAGCACATTTGCTGATTATGGCAATACGCTCAATATTTATGCGCTCTTGATGGCTAATCAGTTGGTTGAGCCGATGGAATATCGCAATGCGGCCGATGCATCCGCATTGATTGTGGCCAATAGCCAAAATATCAATGCGGATATCGCAGTGTTTGCGCAGGACGGAGAATTTTTAGTTTCTTCCGACTTTTTACCGGCCGAACTTATTGCGGATGGCACCATGTATGTGGTGCAAGATGGGCAAATGGCCGCCTCGGCCGCGATCATGTATGAAAATCTTCAGATCGGAACGGTGCAGGTGAGTTCAAGCACCAGTATTCCGTGGACCAATATTTGGCAACGGTGGACCGCACTGGGGCTCGGGTTTATCGTCTTTCTATCGATTAGTTTGGTTGTTACCCTTCGGTTGATCCATACGATGACCCTGCCATTGGCCGATTTGCGCTTAAAAGCGTTGCGGATTGCACGTGGTGATTTATCGCAACGGGTGGTTAATTTACCCGAGGACGAGATCGGGGCGGTCGGCCGTGCGTTTAATACGATGATCGAACGGGTACAGGCGTTGTTAAACGAACAACGGGCTTTTGCCAGCAATGCCTCTCATGAATTGCGGACACCACTGACCACGATTCGTTTGCGTACAGAAGCGCTTCAGATGGGGATTGAGCCGGAATTGGCCACGCGATACATTAATGAAATTGATGGGGAAGTGGTTCGATTAGGGAAACTGGTTGATGATTTGCTCCTGCTTTCCCGTTTGGATGCACGCCGTATGGAAATTGGGCAGGAAGAGATTGACTGTGTACGGATGATCGAATCGTTAGAACGGCAATATTCCCGTGTGGCCCGCCAGAAAGAGATCGCATTGAAGGTGTTGAAACCGGCCGAATGCCTTTTGGTGCAAGCGTCGCTTAGCCATCTGCAGATCGTGTTTCGTAATGTGATCGATAACGCCCTGAAATATACGCCGGGGCCGGGAGAGGTTCAGGTGACGTTGGGTGCGCGTGATAATTATGCGGTTTTGACGGTGGTCGACAGCGGCCGTGGGATTGCACCGGAAAATCTGGATCAGATTGGTAAACGATTTTATCGAACCGATAAGTCACGCAATCGGAGCACACAAGGAATAGGGTTGGGGTTGGCTTTGGTAGGGTCGATTTTAGATCTTTATCATGGCACGATTCAGATCGATAGTGAGGGGGTTGATCAGGGGACGGTGGTGACGGTTGAGTGGCCGCTTTTGGGGGGGGGAGAATAAGCTTTATAGGAAATAGAGGGATAGGGACGAATGATAGGGATAGGGATGAGCCTCTGTAGAAATGGTTTCCCTAACCTATCCTCTATCGTATGTAGTCTAAAAATAATGCATTTCTACTCACTCATCGGGGTTTGTTGCACAATCTCAAGTAACGAATAAATTAGACTGGAGCTATCGGCCGGAAATGGTTCTGATGGCTGATGGATGCTGACTTTTAATTCGTATTCGTACCCTTTTTCCCAGAAAAAGCCGTTGATTTGATCATAGAAATAGGTGTAGTCAGCATCGGCCGTTTCTTTGACGAGGTAGCATTTTTGTGGAGCTACCCCTTCACAGTCAACTTGTTCAGGGCCGACGAAGAGGGTTTGGGTTTCGGCTTGGGTGAATTGGGCCAAAAGGAGCTGGTTTTCATCGAAGAGTAAGAGATTTTGGTCGTGTTGTTCAAAGGTTTGAGCGGTCGTGAGAAAATTGAGAACGGCCGTTTCGATTTGACCGATCTCGTTGGGGCAGGCGCGACGGGTGGTGGTGAGTGGGCTGAGATTGATCATGTCGGCCGTGATTTCGGCGGCACCATTGAACAGGTTGCAACCGCTGTTTCCTGCGATCATATTGTCGGGGGTGATTTCGAAGTAAATGAGCGTGTCTGTAGGGGCGGGCACGGCCGCATCGCCGCCGACGAAATATTGTTGCAGAACCCATAGTTGATCCGCTAAACCGGCCGGTTGTTGTTCGCTAAAGGTGGCGATCATATCTCCCGTATCGTTAAAGAGAGTGAGCTGTTGACGGATGATGATGTAGGAGCTGACTTTGGGCAATGCGGTGAGAAATTCCGCTTCGCGCTGGTTGGCTTCTTCTTCGGCGCAATACATTTCGGTGGCGAAGAGGGCATCAAATGTTAGTTGGCTGTTGTCGAAACTAACATCGCCACCAAAGCTGTTACAACCGGCATTTCCGCCTACGCTATTTCCGTCGATCATCATGAAAATAGTGGGGTCGATGGCCATTTGCACGACCGCTTCACCATTGGAGATGCCGGTGAGGGTCCAGGTTGTGTTTTGTAGCGATGAATGGGCGGCCGGTTGATAGGCTAGCTTTCCTTCGGCCGATTCGAACACCAACTGGTTGTCATTTAGAGAGACGGTGGTGATAGTGGCAAAGGCTGCGTTGAATCGGTCGCTTGGGGCCATGTCTCCACACATCATTAGGGTTGAACGTATCGGGGCTGTGATGATGAATTGCTCCCCATCGATTTCATAGGTGCCGCCAAATGAATTACAGCCATCTTGGCCGCCCATTTCATTGTTGGTGCTGAAATCGAGGGTGATTCCGGCCGCAGAAACATCGATATCCCCGATGGAGATAAGGTCCCATTGGGTGTTGCCAAGGTCGAGGCTGGGCGCGGCCGGTTTATCCGCTTCGTCAGCTTCATCTGCTTCTGTGGTAGGTTCTTGGGAGATAGCGGTTGGTTCCGTCTCGTCTGGTATGTCTGTGGGGGCGGGCTCGGCCGTGATGAGATCGCTGGCACTCGGTTCTGTGGTGGTGGTGGCGCAGCCGATGATGAACATTGTGATTAGTGAGCTGATGAGTAATATCGTTTTTTTGTACATGTTTTCCTTTTGTGTCGCCCAAGATCGAGATGGGCGTTTGTTTTTGAGATGAATCGCTTTTGGGCGATCTATATAGGTAACGACACGGCCGTATGTTTTGTTCCATTGGCCGCTGTTCCCACCTATAGCGATGAATTTAAGCCGAAAATCGGCACTGAGGGGGCCGAATTCGTTGATTTTGACAGCCAAAATCGACTTTAAATTGAGAATTGCTGCGTAACGTGAAAACAGCTTGACTATTTTTCTATCCCCTAAGAGGTTGATGTTTGGGAGGCTTCCTCTTCAAGAGAGGCCAAAATCAATTGCCAATTGTTTGTCTGAGATGAAGTCGAATCAGGTTGTGTTGCCTGTAATGTGCGGTGGGGTGCAAGACCATTATCTAATAGAAGAAAGGTGATTTTGCCCATTGTTTCGGGTGATTCTTGCATTCCGTTTTTAATCCAATCTTTGATCAACATATATAGGCCACCTGCGACAAAGCTGATCTCATAATCTGCATAAGCTTGAACGGTATTTGATGGAGAGAAATGTTGGTCTACTGCATTTCTGAGTAATTTGATATGGGGCTTTAGAGAGTCGATTAGTAAATCTTTGTTTTCAATCTGCAAGACCCACTTTAACTCTTCGCTGTAAAGCAACCATTGTTCATAGGAAAAAGTTAACAGTTTCACAATGTCTAACGGTTCCTCTTTGATCGCATCATGATGAAAAACGGCCGTGTTTATATTGTCAAATAGGTCTTCAATCAGACTAAACAACAGCTGTTCTTTGGTTTCAAAATGTTGATAAAAGGTTGTGCGAGAGACATCCGCTTGGTTCACAATTTCTTTGATTTGAATTTTTGCTAGAAGTTTTCGTCTAAGCAAGTGAATAAGTGCGTCTTGCAGGAGCTTGCGTGAACGGCGGATACGTCGATCTTCTTTTTTTTTGGTCATATCGGTTTCTTTGTACGTTTTCCTACATTTCCCTAGGTTTGCCAATTGATTCAGTAGCCCCAATCTAGCAGACTATAGATGTACGCTATTGTAATTATTCACCTCCCCCAGCAGTTTTGATTCACCGCACCGTTTGTGGCTCGGTGAGGACACCGGCCACAGCTAGGAGGCGTGAACGGTTACACGCTATTTTACGTAGGCAAGTTATTAATTCAAGTCGCTAACCAATTAGGGGGTACGAACAAGTTGTTATCAAAATTTTTTACCCTCCAAGGGGGTTTTGCAGTGGCGAAGCCGCAGCAAAACTCCCTTTTAAATGCCCCGATTTTCGTGCCGGAGGCACGAAAATCGGGGCGAACCGGATAACAAAGCGTATGCTTGTTCAGAATTTTTAGTTATGTTAACTTTTCTGACAGGTTGTTCGTACACCCACCAATTAGAACGTGTAAGTAAGATGAACAACCCTAAAGAAATATTCAAAGTTATTCAAATACTCACGTTGCGAACATGGCCGAGATTGGACTATCTATCACGTGGCGACCTTCGCTTGACCAATGTCCGTGAAGGGGGTATTCAAGCTGGACGGCTGATCACTGCTGATATGCGCTACCCACATCCGGCCGTTCTACCACAAGTTGACACATTGCTCATGAGCTATTGGCGCTCGTTTGATGATCTCGAACACTTCTCACGGGATCGCAATGAGGCTCATTATCTAGCATGGATTCGTTTCTATAAAGCGGTCGGTTTAATCATGTCCGTGATTTGCCTATCCCCTACATGGGACGCGGGACGCGGGGCGTGGGGCGTGGGGGGAATGGTGGGATTCTTGCCTTTTTCGGTCATTTCGGCCGATGTGTACGTTTTCCTACATATCCCTCTGTATGCAGATTGATTCAAGGGAATATATCCAGCAGACTATGTGCATATACAGGATGGTGTGTGTATCAAAATCGATTAAAGGTACTTTGTTGATCCTTTTTTCACGAGGTGTGCCATAGATTGCTACGAATAGCGTCGGTACAGTACATCCATTAAACAACTCTGATCAGGATAAATTATGTTTCAACATACCAGTTTGCTACGCCGTTTTTTGATTTGCTTACAAAGTATCGTTATTCCACTTGTTGCGTTGGTGACCGGATTGTGGTTGAGCGATTTAGCGATGGCTGATACGACACATGTTCCTGAGAGGATTCACATTGCCGCTGTACAAAGCCAAAGCACACCTGCGACTAGCAATCAGTGTTTCGCACAAATTATGGGCAGCCAATTCATTTACTCTAGCACTGACCACACGGCCGTGCAGTCGGCCGTTACGGCCGCGACCACCCAAGATGTGGTGCAAGTTGCTGGGACTTGTCGTGGCACCAGCGATGTCAGTGGTAATCAGCAAGTGGTTTACATTGATAAATCACTGACCTTGCGCGGGGGGTATGAAATTTCAGGCACCGGTATGGTGACAGAAGTCAACTGGGCCAATCATGATCCAGCGAGTTATATGACTACGCTTGATGGGGTGGGGAGCGGCCGTGGTGTTTTGATCACTGGTACAGTTGATGTCACATTGGATAATCTGCACTTTGTCAATGGGATCGGCGGTGATGGCGGTGCTATTTATGCGTCTCAGAGTAATCAAATTACGATTACAAATAGCACCATTCAAAGTAGTCAGGCGATCACCAACGGGGGGGGGATTGCGATTGAAGACACCACGGCCGTGGTGTTGAACAACAATCAGGTCTTGAGCAATACGGCCGGAAATATCGGCGGTGGGCTTTATCTCAACAACAATGGGCAGGTGACCATAACGGCCGGTACAGTGCTGAGCAATACGGCCGGTAGTGGCGGAGGGCTATATGCCATCACTACGCCTAGTGATAGCTTATTACACATATCAGAAATCCTATTTGCTCATAATCTTGCGGTCCAGAGTGGTTTCGCTTCTGCAAACGGTGGCGGTCTATATGTGAGTGGTGCAGGCACAACCGTACTGTCCTTGGTGACAATTACCGATAATGATGCTAGTAATGGTGCCGGATTATATAGCTCGGCCTTCGGTGTCGGCTTGCTTACCATCCATAATTCACTCATTGCGGATAATCGGGCGAGTTCCAATGGGGGTGGTTTGGGGGGATTTACGGGCAATATGACCGCAATGATTCATGGAACGACGATCCATAACAATCAAGCGCGGGATGGTGGTGCCCTCCATGCGAGCGCATCTAATCTGATTACGATTACAGCTAGCACGATTTCAAGCAATACCGCTACAAGTTCTGGTGGGGGCATTGCTGGTGTTGGTTTGTCCGGGTTTGACATTGTTGGTACAGAAATGATTAGTAACTCGGCGGCTGGTCGTGGTGGTGCGATCGGTTTCGGCGGTGGGATTGATCGAACCCGAATTTCTCAGACCACCATTGCGTACAATGTTGCGGCCGATGGTGGGGGCATTGCCACATATTCAAGCCATAAATTAACGGTGACTCAGAGTTCAATTCACCACAATACGGCCGAAAATGGGGGGGCTCTTTACAATCAATCTATTGCTTATAGCTACTTAAAGGAAACGACCATTAGTCATAATACGGCCGATTTCGGCGGTGCATTTTACAATGGGGGAGGATCAACAATTTCTGTCACCCATAGTTCAATCATTAGCAATACATCGCTTGCTGTGGATGGGGCCTTGTATGGTCTTAATCAAGGAACCACGCTAGCACTGGCCTATTCTATCGTGGCCTATTCAGACAGTGGAGATTGCGGTGGTAGCCTCAATAATATCATTGACAATGGGTACAATATTGTGAGCGATGCGACCTGTGTCTTTACGGCGACCGGCAGTGTCAATAATACCGATCCACTATTGGGTGCCTTACAAGACAATGGGGGGGGGACATGGAGCCATACCTTGTTGAACGGAAGTCCGGCCTTAGATGGGGCCGTTGGTAGCCTAAGCACGGCCGATCAGCGCGGGATAGTACGGCCGCAATCTGGTGTCAATGACATCGGTTCATTCGAGTTTACAGCGGTCTCGACCCCTACGCTTTTGATCACGCTCAGCAACGATGATGCGGTGCTAAATTGGGTTGAAGACCCGATGGGGACAACCTATCGTGTGGATGTGAGTACGCAACCATATAGCTACTATTCTTTGCTGGCAGATGATGTTTCTTCCCCCATGACAGTTATAAATGATGGTTTATTGACCAACTATTTTTATATTGTGGTGGCGCAGGGGGATGGGGAGAATACGGCCGAATCGAATCGGGTTGGGGTGTTTTATTTCGATTTGGAACCGGGGGAATAACCAATAAACCCAAATTAAACCGAACAGGCGTATGGGGGGTGGGGCGATAATGGTCATTTCGGCCGATGTGTACGTTTTCCTACATTTATGCCTACTTGCTAATTGTGTCGCCCCCTCCCTTCGCGCCACAATGTATGAGTCAATCACGTTATAAACGCTAACTCCCAGCCATTCTGACACCGTTTTGTTAATTGAATAGTCTACAAACAGGTTGACTGGTTGAGATATTTTTCTGCAATGTTGGAAAGTCGATTTTCTGGCGCGTATCCCCTCACCTTGATCCTTCTTTGATCCTTGTTGTATCCCTCGGGGAGTGCCGGTACAGCTGCAACTTGCCTAGAATTGAGTCATGAATCGCTAATTTTATTACAGACAAGGATTATTTTATGTCACACCATAGTTCTCATTCTCATACAACACGGTCGCGTGTCGGGTCATTTTTATACACCCTGCTTATCATCGCCTTGGCGAGTTTGTGGCTGGGGCACACCGCCCCCACGGCCGCGCAGCGTGCACCACATGATGCCAGCGCCCAAGCCGAAATCGAGCAAGCTTGGCAACAGGCGAGTGAGTCAGATCGGTATGCGTTTCGTAGCCGGATCGAACAGTTGGTTTATCCTGCGCCGAGTGTACGCAATGCGGGTCGCCAGCCACAGCAAGATTTACTGGGCTTGGCCGGAACGATTGAAGCGGACAGTGATCGCATTGAATCGACGATTTGGCCCGATGCTTCGTTCGATGAAGCGCGTGGGGTTGATTTGCTGGTAGAAAACGGCCGCTCTTACATCCGTGAATCGGCCGCGAGCGACTGGGTTGAAATTGACGACATGAGCCAAATGGTGGCTCCGGCCGGTGACCCGCTTAGCTTTTTAGCGGGGATCAAACAGGTTGAAGCGACCGGAACAGATAGCCGTGTCATGGGGGATGTGACATTAGAGTTCTCGACCTATCGCTTTGCGATCGATGGCCCAACACTCGGCCGTTATATGGATCGGATGACAGAGCAGATGCTGATCGAAGCGGGAGAATTGCCGCAGGGGATGTCGGTTGGTGGGGGGAATCGCTTTTACGATGCGACCGGAACGGGAGAGATTTGGCTTGATGCGGATGGGTATCCTGCTCGTTTCGTGATTGATTTTGCGTTTGCGCCAGAAGAAAACGGAGAGCGGATTACGGCACAGATTAACAGTGATTTTTATGATTTTGAGGTCGCGACGGCCGAGGCCATGCCTAATTTTGCCACCGCGCCACGCACATGGCTGGCGGTGACAGCGGCCGAAGTGGCCACGCCGGAGCGGACCATCGCCTTTGGCTGGTCTTTGCTGATCGGGCTGACCTTTGTCTTGTTGGCGATTTTCGTATGGCGGCATGCCTATACCAAAGAGTTTTACACCACGATCGTCTCCTTGATTATTGTTGGATTGGTTCTGCCCCCATTATTGCAAGCGCAAGAAGCCCGCGCTTTTTATAGCGAGCAAATGGGGCGCTCTCATGATCAAGTTGAGCGTGATCGCGAGTACGAGCAATATGACCAGATGCGCGAGGTGCTGTACGGCAATGATTGGAATCCGCAAGAAGACCCTTATGCGGAAGGGCGTGCGCTACAACAAGCGGTACAAGCTGTGGCCCAAACGGCCGTGGCCGCCAACACCAGTTCCGAGATCGATACCACGGCCGATAGCGACGGCGACGGAGCCACCGATGATGACGAAGCGTTATGGGATTCTTGCCCTTACTTGGTCAGCACGGCTGAATACAATGCTGAAGCGGACTGCTATAACGTGACCGATCCGAGCGATAGTGATGGGGATGGCTTAACCGACTACACCGAAATTTATGAATTGGGTAGCTTGCCGAATGATGTTGACAGTGACGGGGACACGATCAACGACAATTTAGAAGCGAAGGGGTTTGACTACAACGGGGAGAGTTGGTATCTCAATCCGGTTGATAATGATACGAACAACGACGGCCGTTCTGATGGGGAGGAGTGTGCCATTTGGAGCAGTAACAATGAGAATGGGGACACCAGCGCGATTTGCCCTGATAGCGATAGCGATGGGACACCGGACCTTTACGATTTTGATGATGATAACGATGGGGTTTGGGACCTTGATGACGGGGATTCGGAGGCGGTGAGTCAGATATTCGGTCGTAATAATCCGCTCAACTTGACGATTGATGGGCTTGAAGTAGACAAGCCGGTTTTGGTCGAGATTCAAATGCGGCCGGAAGATGAATCGCTGTTAACCACCTCCGGTTTGATTTTAGACTGGCCGACAGGGGATTATGAAGGGCAGATCGTGCGGGGGAACGACACCACGTTTGCCACAACCACCAACGCAGATGCTTCAAGTACAGATGCTAACGCGGAATATGGGGATGTTCGTATTCTGCCACTCTTGCGAATTACGGTGCCGTATGCTGACGGTCACTACGCCAATTTGCCGGTGAATGACAGCTATAAAGGAATCGATCGAACGATTGGGGTGACGATTAGCCAATGGCTTGACACCACCGAGCTTGATCAATTAGGGATGACCGTGAGCGATGTTGACGAAACCTCGGGGGATATCGATATCTATGTGCCGGTGAGCACCGTCTATAGCGAAGCGGGAGAACGCCCCGTTGGGTTTAGTGCCACCACATTTTATTCTCCCACCCAAGGAACAAACGGGGTCGCAGATTGGGGGAATGCCCACGAATATAGCCTGATTTGGATGGTACAGATGATCACAGATAGCTGCGCGGCCGATACCGATGAAGATGGAGATGGGGACACGGAAAACGAAAGCGGTGCTGACTGTAATCGCGTTGATGAACTGACAACCATTCATATTTATGAGGAAGATTGGCGGGCTACCAGCCTAAACGTTAGTGAAGAACAAGGGTTGTCTACGGCCGTGATGTACGAAGACCCAGCCCAAGACGATAACCTCGCGCTCGACGAACAGCTTTGGATCGCGGGCTGGAATTTGGGGAATACATTTGTAGACGGCTTGGACTGTGATTCGACCGATGCGGGTGGTAACTGTATCGGTGATGGGGTCCGAGATGTGATGATCGAAGATATTCCGGCGCAGCTAGATGCGTGGGGAACGGTCGATAATGTTAACTACAACTATATTGAAGTTGAGGGGATTGACACCTATATCCATCAAGAGTATTTGGCCGATACGGCCGTGAATACCACGGCCGATGTGCTAAACACCCACTTCTTGTCCTATGCTACCAATGGGAGCCAAGATTACACCTCCCTTTTGTTCGCCTATGAAACGGCCAACCGCTCTGTGGGGCTGATCGATAATCAAGGAACCGGTGGGCAAATCAGCTTAGATTTAAGCGGTATTCCCGCTTATACAACGGCCGGTGTGTTTCTTAAAACCTATGCCTATGATGCCGCCGACGGCTGGGCCGAAGCGGAAAAAGCCGATTACTATGAATATTTCTTAGAGTCACTGGAAGCGGGGGATAGTTTCTTTCAAGTGGCCGACGACGGTGAAGAGGCTCTAGATGAACAATATGGGAAATTGCTGTGGATGCAAAACTATTACATTACGCTGACCACAGGGTCTGCCAGCGTGGTGGCGATTGATGATAGTGCCTTTAACTCCGTTTCATTTGATACCACCCAAGATGCCAGCGATTTTGAAACTTATCTCACTTTGGCGATTACCACAGGGGCCCAACTGGGTGGGTCATCGGCGGGGAGCCGTCTGAGCTACATTCTTTCCTATTACCTGACTGATTTGCGTGGTAAGAGCAAATCGAACATGTGGCAATACCTATACAACCTGTACACGATTCGAGAGTTTGGCGTGGCCTCTAATCTCAGTAACCATTCTAAAAATCAGACCAAAGCGTTTTACAACGATTACAAGCTGTTCCACAGCAAACAACTCGGCAAAGTGGTAAAGGGACTATCGCTTAAAATGTTGGGACTTAGCTTGGGGGTTTTTGCGATTGGAGCCTTAATCGTGGCGACCGGCTTTATTGTTACCGTCGCTGGGGATGAAGAGAGTGGTAATACGATTATGCAGATCGGGCTGGTGATCGTCGCGATCGCGTCGATCGCGGTGTTAGCTTTGGAAGCGTTATCGATTTTTGCCAAAAGGAACTTTGTGCGAAACTTGAAGCTTGCAGGATTAAAATATACAGATCGATTTAGAAAGGCCTTTAGCAGATATAGTAACCTCTACCGTATGCACGCGGCTTGGGGATTTGGGATCAGTTTTGCTGTGGCGGCCGGTATTCTGCTTTACTCTTGGCTATCGATCGGGTTTGATACCAATAACCCTTATTTTGATGCGGCCGCTGCCTATTTTGTGGCCACGGTCATCATAGAGTTGATTCTCGCGGTCCTTCTTTTGATCTTCCCTGTGGGGACCGCCATCGTCATTATCCTAGAGCTGGTCGATGCGATTCTGTTTCTTGTTAGTCTGCTGGTAGACGATTTTGACTTTACGATTCAAGGGTGGCTGACGCAAGCCTTAGCTGATTTGATGTATAACGTCGATATGGTGGCGGCTAACATTGAATCAGATAAGCGGATACAAACGGCCGGTGATTATGGCCTATGGGATAGCGAACTTGGGTTTGTCGAAAGCAATACGCTGGCCTTTACGTTGACTGTAACCAACACCCTCTACACCACCGATTCGCGTAGTGACTTGAAGCGGAACTCATTTGAACATGTGCTCGATACGGACGGCCGTGGTCATAATGACTTTAACCCCGGAGACGGAGATATGGTTAACGAATGGAACAACACCGACGACGGCAGTTATAACGCCGATGGGGTAGGTGGCGTGAAATATTCGACCGATAAAGGGGTGTACTCAGTTGAAGATTTGACCATCGATTTCCCCTTTAGCGAAGTTGGTACCGGGATTAACCGTTCAACCGATTCCCCGTATTTCAATGAAGCGTTCTTTTTAATCGCCGAAGGGTGTTGGCATGTATTCGCCATTCGTGGCACCGAATACAACTGTAAAGAGCTGACCTTTGACGGTGGGGATTCCAGCGAATTAGACCCCTTCACCTTCGATATTTTACCGGATCATTTGGGTGAATTTATCACCCTTGAATGGAATAGTGGGGGTCTCGCTTTTCCGCAACAGTGGGACAAAGATGGTGATGGGGAACCCAATACCGAATTTGGTGGGAGTGACCCCAATGATTTGCTCTGGGATACTGATGGGGACTTGCTGAGTGATTACTATGAAAGCACCAACGGCTATGAATCGACCGATGCGGATGAAGATGACGACGGTCTGACCGACTGGGAAGAGCTGTTTGTTTACTATACCGATCCCACCAACGCCGACTATGATGGGGATGGTTTGGGAGACTATATCGAAGCGAAAGCGGGTTGGTTGACCGAATACACCGACGAAAACGGGGTAAAGCGGGCCACGCGTGTTTGGTCTGACCCGTACACGGCCGATCTAGACGACGATGGGATCGGTGACTTACAAGAATATATTTACGGGTTCCATCCCGCATTGGCGAGCGATCTATCTGCGGTCGATGGGTTTATCGAATTTAGTGATCTCCGTTTAGATGAGACAGACACGCCGCTTCTCTATCTACCGCTTGACGATGAATTAGGCACGACCACGATCAATGATTTATCTGGCAATGAATATTTCTTTAGCTGTGATAGCGGGGCGGGAACCTGTCCAACGGCCGAGGTGTTGGGACAATATGACACGGCGATGAGCTTTGATAACGTCAATGATTATTTGCTCAATGACGATTTGAATATCGAATTGACTGAATTTACCGTGGCCGCTTACGTCTACAATGGGGCGACCGATAGCAGTGTACAGCCGGTATTCGGCTCTATAGGTGGTCATTCAGCCAGTAGCCCCCCTTCGATCTCGATCTTCGATAATCGGGATATCGTGGTCGGGTTTGGCGATGGCACCAGTTGGAACAGTATTTCACCCTACCACTACTTTATCGATAGTGAGGAATGGGTCCATGTGGCGGCTACGTATGATGGGGTACAGCTGCGCATCTATGTGGATGGCTTGGGCGTTTATAACGAGCCGACCTATGCGGGCGCGATTCCGGCGACGATTACCGAAATGGCGATCGGCCGGAATGGGAGTGACTATCTCGACGGCTCGGTCGATGAAGTTTTCCTTTATGATCGCGCTTTGAGCCAAGATGAGATCTATTTGTTGATCGACGGCCGGTATAACCTGAATGATCTCGTTTTCTCGGTGTCTGGTGGAGAATTGCTTTATCAAGCGACGCTAACCAACACCACGGCGGCGGTGAATACCGATGGCTTTATCTATGCGGCCAGTGAAGCGATTGAACCGGTGTTGCCGCAACCCAGCTTCTATCTCGGATTTGATGAGGATCAACGTTGGGCCACATTTGATAACGCTTACAACGTAGATAGTGATGTGTATTGTTACGAAGGGGGGACGACCTGCCCGACCAATCAAACCTCGATTACAGCGGTGGGGACCAGCTTGGAATTTGATGGGAATGACGATGTCGCCTTTATTCCTAGCTTGACATCGAGTAGCGCAGATGGCACGGCCGAAGGGTCTCTTTTCTTCTGGCTGTATATCGATGAATACCCCGATGCGGGTACGATCTCCTATATTCTCGATACCGAAAGCGAAGAAGAGGGGGCGGCCGATATTTATATCGATGAAAATGGCAACCTCTACCTTGATGTGATCGGTTCGAGCCGAGTGACGTTGGCCTCCACGGTCGCGCTCGATACCTGGATGCATGTTGGGTATCAGCAAGGGCGTATCTATGTCAACGGGGCATGGGGGGCGTATGATCGGACATCGTCTCGGCCGAAATACGGTGCAGGCACGCTCGGGGCTGATGTGAATGGGGAAAGCAATTTCGACGGGGTAATCGATGAAATTGTGGTGTTCTACGAATGGATTAATGCGTCTCGGATGACCAACAATGTGATGACGGGGAAATATAGCTTTAATGGGATTCAGCCCCATGCGGTGATTAAGTTTGAAGATTTAGTAAGCACGAGCAATACTGTTTTCTCTGATCCGTCCCAATATTCGAACCATGCTTATTGCGGTAGTGACGACACCTGTCCTAGTGAAGTGACCGGCCGGAATGGGACCGGCACGGCCGTGCAGTTTGATGGGGTGGACGACTATCTGATCCAAACCGATAACTTACAAGCGTTTGATCGCTATTACACTTACGACAACGATATTACCTTCTATATCTACCCGACCGCTTATCCGGCCGCTGGTGAAGTCGCCTATATTTATCAGACAGAAGAAACGACCGATAGCAATGATCTGTACCAAGCACAATTTGCCCTTTATCTCGATTCAAATGGGCGCATGGCGATTTCAGACGGTGGTGATAACTATTCGGTCTTAAAAGATGCCATTCCGTTGAATGAATGGACCTATGTCAAGCTTGATTACTACTATGATGAAGTTGATATTTCCGATATTGAACGCCAGCAAATGCGCCGCTATATCAATGGGCAGTTTGCGACCGACTTTGTCGGTAATTCGGCTCGCTCTTACTTCGGGTATTGTCTGGAGTGTTATGGGGACGATGAACTGGGATTGTTTGTGGGAGCCGGCCGGATCGGGAACAACATCACCGGAACCGCCCCCTTCCAAGGTCGCATTGATGACTTTAATATCCAAATCGCCGAGCATGACTTTGATCGTTACGAGCGAACCGTTAACTACTATGATCCGGTCAATGATTTGATTCGGACCGACTGTGATTTGCTTGAAGACTGCCCAGCATTTGGCAATAGCGGTGCGTATGGCAATAGCGTTTCTTTCGATGGGGCGACTTCGCTCGATATGATCGAACAACTCGACTTTGCTCGAGGGGATTATACGATTAGCTTCTGGTTTTATGCGGATTTTACGCTCGACCAGACCCTATTTACCGCCTATGACGATACCGGAGATGTCGGGGTACAAATCGACCTGCTCCAGACCGGATATATCAGCTATAGCCATGCGTTCCCGACCCTCTATCAGGTGGCTAGCAGTAGCGTGGGGTATAACGAGACGAGTTGGCATCACCTTGTCGCGACCAAAGACAACGACAATCTTTATCTCTATCTTGATGGGGCGTTGGTGGGAACGACGAGTGGGGTGAGTGGCACGGCCGCTGAAAATCTGAATGTGACGATTGGGAATACGATTGATGATCGTGATAAGCACTGGTTTTATGGGTTTATGGACGAATTTGCCATTTTTGACGAAGCGGTTTCGGCCGAGCAAGCGGCCTATTTGTCCCAAACCCGCTTTCCGGCACTTGACATACCGGTTCCATACGAGACCTTTGCCCTCGATAGCGGAGAAAATAAAGTGGTGTCCGGCCGTGCAACAGTCAACGATCCGGTGGCGACCAGCCGCTATGCGTTTGAACAAGATGTAGAGATCGCCATCGATTTAGAAACGGAATTGAGCTACACCACCTATCAAAACGAAGATGGCGTGTGGTCCGGCTACTTTAGATTTGAAGAAGTGCCGGGAGATGAGCAGTTCGATAACTTGGTCGCTTATGGGAGCGGCGGCACAGCGGCCGAAATAGACGGCAACTGTGAAGGGGCGCTTTGCCCTGTGGGTGGTGCTCAGGGAATCGACGGCCGTGCCGCCTATTTTGACGGCGAGGATGATTACCTTCTGGCCGACTTTAGCGGGGTTGACAGCTCTGCCCGCCCCGATATTCGCTCTATGTCGCTTTGGGTGAAAGGGGCTGACGGTACCCTATTTGACAGTCGCGGGATCGATCACAACGCCGGTTTCCAACTGTCGATGGGGCGTTTGCTCAATGCGGCTGGTGACGAATACTTCTTTGATATGCCACGGAACGAGTGGACCCACTTGGGCTTGGTGATCGATAGTGATAGCGAGTTGACCCTCTATGTCAACGGGGTGGTCGCTTTAAGCGGTGTGTCCCAATCGACCTCTTCGGCCGACAACTGGTGGATAGGGGCCAACTATGGCCCGCAAAGCCATTTCCTTGGCTATATCGACGAATTGAAGCTGTTTGAGACTGAGCTGAGTGCGAGTGATATTGCCGACCTTTATCAAAACGTGGGGGCGGAGTTCCGCTTTTCATTTGATGAAGAGTTTGGCGAAACCAACTTTGTCGATTCGATTAACGGGTACGTCGCGGAACCGGTGATGATTCAGTGTGTCGATCTCACCCTGACATCGCTCAGTGGGGCCGGTTTTGCTACCAACCTGAACAATATCGGTTTGGCGTTAGCTGGGAATACCTTGCTGTATGAAACGGCCGATACCTATGCCGATACCACGCTTCCGCTCAACATCACGGCGGCCATTTGTGGCTCAGATGAAACCTTGACAGCGACCGGCGTTTATAGCGATGGCACTGAATTTACCTTCGCCAGCCCCGCCACAATTTCAGTTAATAGTAGTGGCGCGGGGAGTGCGGTGATGAGTCATAGCGGCCAGCAGGTCACCGTGGCTTATACCGTTAGTGTGCCATACGAAAATCCCAGCCCGCTGGTCGGCACAGACGGCCGGATCGGCAATACCGCCTATTTTACCGGTGAAGATGACGGCCATATCGAAGTAACCACCGCCGGAATCGGGGATTTTGCGACCGTAGATTTCACCCTGATGGGGTGGATTAACACGGCCGAAACCGGTGTAGCTGTTTTGACCAAGAGCGATGGGGATACCACTTGGGAAAGCGGGGAGCGTGCTCTTTACGTCGCCGACGATGGGACGCTCCGCTTTGCTGGGCATAACGCGGGCGAGATTGTCAGCACCCAACAGATTACCGATAGCAACTGGCATCACTTCGCGGTGGTGTGGGACAGCTCGGCGGTGACCGGCACCATTTTGATTGATGGGCTTAATGTAGGCTCGGGATCGAGTAACTATGCGCCGGCCGGAAGTGATAATAGTGGAAATCAGCTATTTATCGGTGCGCCACATGACAACGGGGTGAATCGCTATTTTGCAGGGCAACTGGATGAATTGGTGCTATATACTGGCCGTGCGTTCACCAACGTTGAGGTGTATGACAGCTACCAGCAAGAAGCGCGCTGGTATCGGGATTCGGCCGAATTTACGGTCACTGTTGACGGTGATAACCCGACAATCGAGGTCGAAACAGATTACGCGTATCGCGCTGACGGATATATTCAGTTCGTCGTAACAGGAGATGATGCCAGCTCCAGTGTAGCGCGGATGCGCTATAAATATCGCAAAGAGGGGTCAAGCTATAGCGATTGGATCGAAGCCCCGATTTGTGCCGATGCGGCCGTGACGGTGTACTGCCCTTACTTCACCAGCACCGGTGGCGGGAAATACCAAATTCTCTTTCAGGCGATGGATGTCGTGGGGAATATGACCGAAACAAGCGACCCATTTGAAATCTATGTCGATACGGCCGCGCCTAATTTCTCTGTCTGGACCGATGGGGATGGGGATGTGACGGTCAAGGCGACCGATGTGAGCGATGATAGCTGGCTCTTGGCGATGTCCGGCTCGATCTCTGATCCAGACATCCCTGGTAGCTCGATTACTGGGAGTGGCGTGACGACAAATTCAATTTATGTCAACTTGTATAACGAAGATGGTACGCTGGTCGGATCGGCCAATCAAGCGGCGGTTTACAGCGGGAATATGTGGACGATTGATTACGAGGTGAGTGGAGAACCACCGGCCGGATATTACGATGTTTATATGACCGTGTCTGATGTGATCGGGAATAGCCAAACGGGCTATCTCGGCCGGTTTGACATCGATTTACAAGCGCCTGCGCTGGAAATCGCGGTTGATTTGCTCCCTGTCGGGGTGATTTCGCAAACCAATACGATTACAGGGGTGATCATCGATCAAGCGGAATACCATAATCCGGTGCTAAATTTCCATTTTGAAGAGCCAAGTGGCACAACCGTGTTCTATGATTACGGCGAATTGGCGGCGCATGTGACTTGTCGCGTCGATTGTCCGCAGACAACAGCGAGCGGCCAGTTCGGCCGTGGCTTGGCCTTTAATGGGGTGGACCAAACCGATTTTGTGGTCAGCACATCAACGATTACGGGAACGACCGATTTTGATGTGTCGGACGAGTTTACAATCGCGTTCTGGGTCAAAGCGGATAGCAATCAGGTGACCACAGGTAACACGACCAACAGTTTGGTCGAAAAATGGGATGGGGCCGGTTATCCGTTCGCGATTCGCTATCATAATCAAACGAGTGGGGATAACGGCCGGATTTCCGCCTCCGTCTTTGATGGCGCGACCGTGTCTGAGATCAGTTCGACCGTGACGATTAGCGATGATCTATTTCATCATGTGGTGTTGACCAATGATGGGGGAGATTATCGGTTGTATATCGACGGCCGGTCAGATAACAGCATGATGGTGAGCGGTTCGGCTGTGGTCAGCAATACGGCCGATATCACGCTGGGTCATATCCCCAGCGATGATAACAGCCGCTTCTCTGGCGTGATCGATCAGTTTACGGTGTATGACAAGCAGATTTCGGCCGAGCGGATCTATGCCATGGCCCAAGCGGATGTGAGCGGGTTAGGCCAAGTTGAAGTCGCTCTCGAAGTGATCGACTTTACCAACTATCCGGCCAATATCGTGTTGGGTGATCGGGAGAGTACGCTCACTTGGAACAGCGCAACCTTGGATCAAGCCAACGGACTTGGCTCGGCATGGACCTATGGGCTGGGGGAACAAGAAAACTGGTTCTATATCCATATGCGGGGGCAAGATAGCGACGGCCGTCCGCATCAAGCGGAAAACGTATGGCGCGGCTTAATCGATCATCGGCCACCGACCGTTGTGGCATCTGGTAGTCAAGCGTATGGGGGTAGCTATGCGACCAGCAGCTATACCTTTACGGTGACCGATTTCTTGCTCGACGAAACGACATTGGTTCACCCCTGCGGGGCGGATGATCTGGTCATGTTGACCTATGACAATGTGCCGGTTGATGCTCCTCATTACGGGTTGCCCTATCAAATTAGTGGCAGTTGTACGGTGCCTGGCCATACGGTCAGCGAGACGGTGGGTGTGTGTGATGCGGCGTATCACTGTGCGGAGCAAACGATCGATTTCGGGACCGACGAAGGGGTCAACGTGATGTTTATCAATTCTCCGACTGATGGGGCGGTGATTTCACCGACCAAATCGATCACCTTTACCGGTGAGCTGTTCGCCAAAGCGCCACCGTTTACGGTTGAACTTAAAATCGATAACAGCTTAATCGATACGCTTGTGTTTACCAGCAGCGTGACCGAAACAACCTGGTCCTCTGTCTGGGAGTTTCCCGATGGTGGCACCCACACGCTCAATGCGCGGGTTGAAGATGACAACGGAGAACGGGCGAGTGCGACCCATACCTTTACGATTGAAGGGACCTGTTACGTCGATTATGATGGGGATAATGTGACCGACTTCGAGACGGAAGATAGCGCGGCCGTGCGCCAAGGGTTGGCGGCCGCCAGCGCAGGGGCTACGGTCCGCGTGGCCGGTATCTGTGAAGGGGTGGCGAGTGAATACGGTAGCGATCAGCTGGCTTATATCAGCCAAGCGGTGACCCTCGAAGGGGGGTATGACGCGGCCGATTGGGCGGCCGGATCGAACCCCGATGTGACCCCCACCTTCTTAGATGGGGCGGGGCTTGGCCGTGTGCTTTATGTCGCCGACGGCACCGATGTCCTTATCAGAAATATCTCATTGGTTGATGGATATGACGCGGTAGCGGGTGGCGGTATTTACGCCGCACAGGGGAATGGCCTTACTCTGAATCAAGTCGATATGGCCAAAAACGAGAGTGAAGATGGCGCGGCGATGTATATTGTGACCGGCACCGTCACCGTGGCGGATAGCACTTTTATCGACAATGAAGCGGGTGGCGACGCAGGTGGGATTTATAGCCATGAAGCGCTGACCGTTTCCGGCTCCTATTTCTATGACAATGTGGGATATGGAGAAGGTGGGGTGATCCACGCCAAAGGTGCGCTCACCGTCACGACCAGCACCTTCTACGATAACGAAGGGTTGTTTGGCGGGGCGATTTACACCGATGAAGCGTTGGCGACGATTGAAAAATCGACATTCGAATACAACTACAGCTCATTTATCGGCGGTGGCGCGTTCTGGCATGATTCAGGGACGCTGAATATTTATAACAGTACCTTGAGCCGAAACCGTTCCGCACAAGATGGTGGGGGGCTGATGAATTTCGGCACGGCCGTGTTACGTCATGTGACAGTGGTCAGCAATACCGCTAGCTTTGATGGGGGTGGGTTGCATAACAGCGGCACCATTCAGCTCTACGATTCGATTATCGCCCATTCGACCAAAGGGGATTGCTATGGGACCGACCCTGTGGACAACGGAGGGAATATCGCCAGCGATAGCACCTGTGGCTTTACCCAAAGCAGCAGTGCGAACGACACCGATCCGTTGGTGAAGCCGCTGGCCGATAACGGTGGGGAAACGGAAACCCATGCGTTGGACCAAAGTAGTCCAGCGATTGATCGGGCGAGCGGTAGTAGCTTTAGCGAAGACCAGCGGGGAATTGTCCGGCCTCAGTATGCCGAACCGGACAGCGGGGCGTATGAATTTAGCGTTCTCGATAGCTGTACCGATTCTCCTTGGATTGTCTCTGATTACGTCGAGCTGGAAACCGCGATTGCTTGTTTTAACAATGGGTCGAGCGGTAGCGGATTGATTCAATTTGGGAACAATATTAGTTTGAATGGTGGTTTGACAGCGATTAGCAATAACGCTATTCCGCTAGAAATCGATGGGCAAGGGTTCACGCTTGATGCGAGTTCCAGTACGCGCCATTTCGAGATCGAAGCGGGTGAGGTCGCGATTCATGATCTTACGTTGTCCAATGGGCGTATCGATGGGAACGGTGGCGCGTTGCTGGTGCAAGCGGCCGCAGTTGTTACCGTTTACGACATGACCTTTCAAGAGAATGGGGTATTGGCCCAACGTTCCGGCGGTTCGATCTATAACGCTGGTACGATGACGGTTACGAATAGCTATTTTGATAGTGATGCGGCCGGTAGAAATGGCGGCTCGATTGCGAATGTCGGGGTGTTGCATCTCGATAAGAGCACCATTTATTACAGTGACGCGACTTCTGGCGGTGGGATTTACAATGGGGCAACGGCCGTGCTTACGGTGACGAACAGCACCATTAATCAAACCTATAGTTACGCATGGGGAGGCGCAATTTACAACGATGGGGGTACGATCAATATCATCCATACTTCGTTTATCGATGTCGAGACGGATGATGATTTCTTTGCGGTGTTAGACAACACAAACGGGTCAATGACCTTAACCTTGTCGATTGTAAAGGCGCTTTATGGGAGCAATTGTACGGGTACGATCACCGATGGTGGTGGCAATATTTCATCCGATAATAGCTGTGGCTTTACGGCGGCGACCAGCTTGAACAACACCAACCCACAAGTCAATTCTACGTTGGCTGATAACGGTGGGGGGACGACAACCCATGCGTTGCAGTCGAACAGCCCCGCCCTTGATATTGCGGCGTGTGTACTGGATGAAGATCAGCGTGGTGTGGCTCGGCCGAATGGGTTGTTATGTGATAGTGGCTCGTTTGAGTTTGAGTACACCACGATTGCGGTGACCCCGACGCTTAGTTATGACAGCGTGGGTGAGCTGACGGTCGATTGGTCGGCCGATTCTAGTGCGACCGGCTGTGAAGCGGATGTGTATCGGAGTACGACTCCGTATGTGGGTCATGCGGAATGGCACTCTGATCTGACGGTGTGGTCGGTGACCGATGGGACGGCGGGGGATGAGAATCGCTACTATTTTGTGTGGTTGGTGTGTGATGGTAGTGAAGCGGCCGTGTCGCAGGAGGTTGGGGTGTTCCACTTTGGCTTAGAAAC
>WTJY01000407.1 GCA_011524645.1 Anaerolineales bacterium
CAGAATCAAGCAATATTCCAGCCATCCTGCCCGCAGTTTTGCCAATTGGATAGACTGCGGGCAGGACGGCCGGTTGACAGATGATTCTGCGATGTTGGAAAAACCATTCCCGGCCGCCGCAGCCCCTACGGTTATGGCGAAAATGGATGGTCGATTCACTTTGTTCAATGATTAGAATTATATTTTTTGAAACAAATGTCAGTCGCCGCATCCGCTACGCTTGTAACAAAATCCATGAGCCATTCTCATTGTTAATACACCAATAACGTATGGCTTTAGCGGTAGCCCCCCCTCTCGTTCCCCGCCCCCATCTATAATCACATAGGAGTTTGGTTCTACTACCCCTAAACATTGCACTTGAGTGCATTCCCCAACCGTCAAAAAACGGTAGACTACAACCCGTAACC
This sequence comes from Anaerolineales bacterium, assembly GCA_011524645.1. Classification (GTDB taxonomy): domain Bacteria; phylum Chloroflexota; class Anaerolineae; order Promineifilales; family Promineifilaceae; genus WTJY01. The sequence continues at coordinate 408 of WTJY01000407.1, forward strand.
ACAAGATCAATATAACTTTACCGAACCCGATTTTAGATAGAGACCAAAGACAGGGACAGAGAAACCAGTACCACATTGCGACCTCCCTATCCCTATCCCTCATCCCTATCCCCAAAGGATTTTGTCTATGATTGAAGCCCATCAGCTCCACAAACAATTTGAAGCGTTCACGGCCGTTCACGAAGTCTCGCTCAACGTAGCCAAAGGGGAACTCCTCGCGCTTTTAGGCCCAAACGGTGCAGGAAAAACAACCAGCATCCGCATGATCAGCTCAATTCTCCCCCCGACCTCCGGCTGGGCCCGAATTAATGGCCACGATGTAGTCGCCCAACCCGATGCGGTACGTCGCTCCATCGGTATGCTCACCGAACAACCGGGGCTCTATGAGCGGATGACCAGCATGGAATATTTGCAGTTTTACGGCCGTCTCTACGGCATGAACAAAAGCGATATCCAAGACAAAGGGCTCGCCCTGCTCAACCGATTTAACATGCCCGGCACGGCCGACCGTCGCCTTGGCGACTTTTCCAAGGGGATGAAGCAAAAAGTCGGTCTGATTCGCGCCATGCTCCACAATCCGGCCGTCCTTTTACTCGACGAACCGACCTCAGCGATGGACCCCCATAGCGCCAAGCTGGTCCGTGACGCGATTTCCGAAATGCGCAGCGATGATCGCGCCGTGGTTCTTTGCACCCATAATCTACCCGAAGCGGAAAGGTTGGCCGACCGTATCGCTATTATCAATGCCGGCCGTATCGTCGCTAAAGGAACGGTCGCCGAACTCAAACAACAGCTTCTGGGAGCGCCCACGATGGAATTGACGCTAGATCGGCCGCTCAATGGTCAAACGGAAGCGTTCAAAGAACTCATCGCTAATGGCCCTGAAATCGAAATCGAAACGGCCGCTGCAAACACCATTCGGTATAATACCCCAGACCCGATCCAAACCAACCCCCAGCTTATCCGCCATCTCTCAGGTTTAGGCTTGGGCGTCGTCACCCTACACGAAATCACCCGTAGCCTTGAAGAAGTCTACTTAAGCGTTGTCAGCGAAGAAAAACAGGAGACCCCCTCATGAGTGTCGCATTTAAAGAATCTCAAACAACAGCCAGACAGTCAGCCGACGAGACACCACAATATGGCACCAGCCTACTCAATCTCACCCGTCACGACTGGCGTATGGCACTCATTGTCGCGGAGCGAGAAATGCGCGATACCACCCGCGATTGGCGTCTTGTCATCCCGATTTTAGGACTCACCCTCTTCTTCCCCGGTTTGATGACAATTGTCGCCACCCAAATCGCCCAATATGTCGGCCAGTATGGTGCCGAGCTCATTGGAGAACGGGCCGTCCCCTTGCTCTTGCTGGTCGTGGGCTTCTTTCCCACATCATTCTCGCTTGTCATCGCCCTAGAAGCGTTTGTCGGGGAAAAAGAGCGCAAAAGCCTTGAACCGTTACTCGCCACACCGCTGACCAATTACCAGCTTTTCACAGGCAAATTGATCGCCTCTGTCGTGCCTCCGGTCGTTGCTAGCTATATCGGCATTACTGTCTATACGTTGGGTGTCTTCCTAACCGGAAATGGTAGCAGTCTCGATTTTTCATCGTTTACCCTTGTCATTCTCATCACAACCTTCCAAGCGGTCTTGATGGTCGCAGCGGCCGTGGTGATTTCCAGCCAAACGACCAGCACCCGCGCCGCCAATATGCTCGCCAGCTTTATCATCGTGCCGGTCGCCCTTTTACTCCAATTTGAAGGGTATTTAATGGCCTTTTATAGCTATGATGCACTCTGGTGGATGGTTCTTTTTGTCGGCATGGTCGCGGCCGTTTTCGTCCGCATCGGCATCCAACAATTTGATCGGGAACAACTCCTCGGCCGACAAATCGACTTTATTCGCTTCAATGTGCTTTGGACGCTATGGCGTGATCGGTTCCTCGGCCGTGATGAGCCAAATCCTAAAGGGGGGTTAAAATATTGGTATGCCCAAACATGGTCACAAGTTCCCCAGCTACGCCTCCCAATGATTCTCTTGATGTCTATGCTCGTTGTATCAGCGATAGGGGGTGTTGTCCTCGCGCTGTTTAACCCACTACCGCCAGAAATCTTGACTGAGTTACGCGGGACTCAAAGCCGCGAAAACATGCTCGCTGTTCAAACCTACCTCGCCGATCTCCCCCTCTTTATTTTTGCCCATAACATTCGGGCGATCTTGTTACTCGTTATTTTCGGCACCCTCTCATTCGGTATTTTGACCGCGCTCATTTTTATGTTGCCTTGGGGCATCATCGCCTTTGTCGCGACCCAATTTGCTACAGTCGGAGAAAATCCACTCGTTTTTGTCGGGGCAACTATTTTGCCCCATGCTTGGGTCGAACTACCGATTTTGCTTATTGTTACCGCCTCAGCCTTGCGCTGGCAAGCGGTCATCATTTCCCCCAGCGGCCACCGCACCATGAGCGAAGCATGGACCTTAGCCTCGGCCGAATTTTTCCGCATCTTATTCGGGTTCGGTGTCCCATTCTTCTTACTCGCCGCCTTGCTCGAATCGTTCCTCACCCCGGCCGTGATGCTCTGGGTCTATGGGTAAGATCAACGTATGAAAGATGAAGTATGAAGTATGAAGTATGAAACGCGAGTCCTTTCATACTTCATACCTCATACTTGTTACTTCCGACTATGCATTATTGGCAAAATCCTTATATTAAGTGGCAAAAAGATGCTCCCGAGAATTGGGATGTTTATATTTTCCAAACCCGTACGAGTCGCAACAAAGCGTTGACCTGCGCCATATTTGAGGCGTTGTCTCTATTCAGTCCATGTCAGCCAATTCCGATTCTCACGGGGCCGCTCGCGGATAAAAAGGGGAGTTATCGCTTAAGTATCCCCTCCGATTTTCGCACCGAAGTGAAACAGCTCGCGCCGCACTTCGGCTATACGGAAGCGGTGCATCGCTTGGGCCCCCTAGATGAGCCAAGCGAGATCAACGCTGATTCCGAAATCGCTGAGTTCGACAGGATTCGCTGGCGCAAAAAAACCTATACCTTACGGCCGGTCTATATCGAACCGCAGAACTTTATGCGCCATCGGGCACCAGACAAGCGTCACTTTCGCTTGCTCAAGCCGAACGGTGAAGTCACCTCGGTTCTAGGGTATCGTGGCGATGGCCAAGAGTTGAGTCGACGGGGTCTACCAGCCGAAGATGCTCGGCTGATGCTCAATTTGGCACGGCCGTTTAATCACGGCCCGATTATCGACCCGTTTGCCGGTGTCGGTGGCATTCTTTACGAAGCGGCCGATAACAAATGGCCGATTTTTAGCGGCGATATCGATCCTAAATTACGGTATGGGCTAGGTGATTTGTGTCAAAACCGGCATACAGTCCAAGACAGCGTAGCACTCCCCTATGCAGATGGCGCCTTTACGGCCGTTGTGTCAGAACTTCCCTTCGATCCACATTTTCTAGACAAACGAGCGGCACAACTGGCACAAGAGCTCACCCGAATCGTCCCGTCGAACGGCAAAATCGTCCTTATGACCGGTGCAGATCAAATCGAAATGATGAAAAAACGCTTTGCTGATTTAAACATCAGCCCGATTTTCGCCAGCCCCGTCAATCGCAAAGGAACAGATGTACACATCTGTGTCTGGCAGAAAATCTGAAATTAGGATTTCAAGCCCAAAGTGTCCAAATCGAGCTTCGCAAGCCTTGGCACAACATCAATCAATAAGAGCAAAACACCAAACTATATCTTGATATGACAACCACACGCATTATTCTGATCAGACATGGAGAAACACTCTGGAATAAAGAACGGCGCGAAATGGGACAATTAGATAGCCCTCTATCGGAGATGGGGCACAAACAAGCGGCCGCTATCGCACATCGCTTAATGCAAAACCGATTCTCAGCACTCTATAGCAGTGATTTAGGCCGTGCCATGCAAACCGCCACATACATCGCCCAAATTTGCCAAAAAGAAATCATTGCAGAAACCGATCTAAGAGAACGAAATATGGGAATCTTTCAAGGCTATACACGCCAAGAAATGCAAGAAAAGTTTCCCAAAGAGTGGCAAGCGTATCAGTCAGAAAACAAGTTTGACTACGTCATCCCTCAAGGTGAAAGCCAGCGACAGCGCCTAAATCGCTCGATCCGCATTATGAATACGCTAGCCGAGCGACACCCAGCCGAGACCATTGTGGCCATCTCACATGGTGGCATCCTAAGAGGGTTTTTCGAGTATGTCCTAGGTCTTCCCCCCGGCAATGAACGTCGATTTCGCAGAAACAACTGCACATACAACAGCTTTATTAAAACCCAGAATGCCTGGCAACTAGAAACCTGGGGCGACCACAGCCACCTCCTCCAAATCTAAACCTGCCATCTCATCCTCTGTCTCTCTTCTCTATCTCTCTTCTCTATCTCCATCTCTCTCTCCATCTCTCTCTCCATCTCTCTCCCCTCTTCTCTTTCTGCTCCCAATCCGCTAAACTTTCCCATATTTTTTTGGAGAAAAATGATGAGCAATTTCAATTTTGATGAAGAAATTTCACGTCGTGGCACAGGCAGTGTCAAATGGGAATATATGTGGCAGGGCTCCGATCTCGTCCACGGCGACTGGGCCGACCTGAAACATGGGGCAGAAAATCGCACCCTACCGCTCTGGGTGGCAGATATGGACTTTCGCTGTCCCCAAGTCGTGCTAGATGCGATTGTCGAACGAGCCAATCATGGCATCTTTGGTTACACGATGGAATCGGACAGTTATTATCAAGCTTTGATCGATTGGGCCCAAACCTATTATGAATGGGAAGTCAAAAAAGAGTGGATCAAACTAATGCCGGGCGTGGTTCCCGCACTAAACATGATTGTGCAAACTTACACGGAGCCGGGGGACAATGTCATTGTGCAGGGCCCTGTCTATTATCACTTTATGAATGCGGCCGATAATCACGGCCGTACCCCCATCCACAACAATCTTAAATACGATGTCGAAACCCAACGATACACAATGGATTTCGCTGACCTAGAGGCCAAAGCGGCCGATCCACGCACCACACTCGCCATTTTATGTAGCCCGCACAATCCGGTCGGCCGGGTCTGGACGGCCGACGAACTCAAACGATTGGGGGAAATCTGTCTCAAAAACAACGTCCTCGTCATCGCCGATGAAATCCATGCCGATCTTATCTTCGACGGCCACACATTTGTCCCTTATGCCGCACTGTCCCCCGAATTTGAACAAAACTGCGTGGTCTGCACCGCCCCCAGCAAAACATTTAACCTAGCGGGCTTAAAAACATCTAACATCATCATCCCCAACGACCAACTACGCGAAAAATTTCAAGCGTCGATGAAACGCTCCGGCATGTTCGGGGGAAATACGTTCGGTCTAGTTGCGGCCGAAGCCGCCTATAGCCAAGGACGGCCGTGGCTCAACGCCGCCATGCGCTATATTCAAGACAACTACACCTTTATGTGTGACTATATCGAACAACATATTCCGCAAATGAAGGTCGTCCCCTGTGAAGGCACCTATCTCGTCTGGGTCGATTGTCGCGGCATGGGATTAACAGCGGCCGAGCGAAAAAAGCTCATTTTAGAAGACGCAAAGGTCTATCTCGATGACGGCCCCATGTTCGGACCCGAAGGAGATGTGTTTGAGCGATTTAACCTCGCTTGCCCCCGCCATATCTTGGCCCAGTCGCTCGAGCGCATCAAAAAACAACTAACCGGTGATTAAGCGTACAATCAAAGCTTAAATCAAAGCTTAAATCACACCCCAGACCCAAAGGGTTTCAGTAGTAACCAACTCAACAAAACTAACTACAAAAACCCTTCGGGTCTGGAATCGCAGAACCCAAGCTCTGCTCAAATTCTTTTATTCAGCCGACACAGACGCCGCAGAAATCGTCAAGTCATCAAAAGAGATATCCACATCTCCCCCGTCAAACGCGGCCGCCGAAAGACCTGTATACCCACTTGCATAGCTGGCATCTTCGATCTCAGCAACAAATTGCCCATTGATATGCAAAGCCAAATAGCTACCATTACAAATCGCTTTAATCGTATTGGTCGCTTGCCCTTTATTCACAGAGCTATGCGCAGTCCAGTCAATCAAAGGATTCACATTGTCCCCTTCCCCTTTCGAAATTGAGTAAAACCCATCACCACTCACCAAAAAGTAGTAACCGTCACCGTTATTGCTCGTATCAGCGCGACACATCACACCATAAGCATTGTTTTCAGATATCGAATTCTGTACCGCTGTGACTTCGATAACAACATCGGTATGCTCAACATCATTCAAGCCCCATGAAAACCCTTCTCCTGTACTGGCGATTTGATAAGCGCCGTTAGAGACAGAAAGCGATGTCCCTTCAAACTCATAGTTTTCCCATGCATCAGGACTGTCAAAGGTTTCATTCAATAAACTCTCACCAGCCACAATGTTTTGCGAAGGTGAAGGATCACAAGCGGCAAGTCCCAGAGCCAATAGTGCAAAGACGACAAACAATCGAATTTTAAGTTTTTTATTCATATCATACTCCTTATGTAGATAAATAGGATGGCTGTTACCCCACCACCCCGTCATTAAAAATGGGATGACAAATTTATCACCCATTTCAACGATGAGACTATCAAGACAAAAGCGCATTTGTAACAAGTCCTGTCACGCTTTGGGGGGTAATCTATTAAACAGATTGCTGTTAAGTCTCTGATTATGCCGGCCTGCTAGCCGACTTCCGATTCACCAGCGAAATCCCCGCAAACACAAAAGCCAAAGCCACAACCGCTTGCACCGTAATCGCCTGCCCCAAGAAGATCGCACTCCCGATCACCCCAGCGATCGGAATGAGATAAACAGAGGTCGCCCCCACGGCCGAACCGGCCGTTTCAATCAAATAGTAATACACCAAACCGGCAATCACCGTATTTCCCACCGCCAGCGTCACCATCGCGCCCCATGTGCCCAACGACGGCCGAAGCAACCACGGCGCATCTCCCAACAAGCTAAACGGCAACAACACAATAGCGGCCGCAATAAATTGCGTGGTCGCCACTTCAACCAAAAACAAAAAGCCAGAATTCCCCGAAGCGGGTGGATTTTCGGCGGCGCGGGTAAAAAATCCACGGATCATAATATTCCCGATCGCATAGCAAAACGTCGCCGAAATAATCAGCATTTGTCCCACAAACGTCCCCCCACCAAGAAGCGCATTAGGCCCAACCAAGACAAATATCCCCCCAAAACCGATCAACATCCCCGCCCCTTTCATCCAATTTAGCTTTTCATCGGTATAAAAATGGGCCAATAAAATCGTAAACAGCGGCATCGCCGACGTCAAAATCGTCGCCAACCCGCTCGGAATACGGGTCTGCCCAAATGTTAGCAATGTAAATGGCAGAGCGTTGTTAAAAATCCCCAGCAAAATATGGGGACGCCAATCCTGCCAAGTCGGCGGCAAACGGCCGCCCATCCCATACAACACAATCAGCAAAGCAAAACCGGAAATAAACGACCGAATCGTCGTCAATGTAAAGGTCGGTAACTCCCGCAAAATCACATCAACCAAAATAAACGAAAAGCCCCACAATGTACCTGGAATCGCCACCAATACATATGTTTTCCAAGAGAAAGTGTTCATACTGTTTCCTATGCTGTGGTATGAATGGCATCCCCTAGATGAACAAGCATGAACTTTTTCATTGACCATTCACCATCGGCAATTTACTATTTACCATTCGCGCGTCTCTCTTATCATCCAACAAAAAAGAGGTTGCAAAAAAATTGCAACCTCTCGATTATCAAATCGATCAACGGCCGGATCAAATCGAAACCGGCCGTCAATTCACAGTCTCAGCTCAGCGCCTAACGACGACGATCCCGGTTGCCGCCACCGCCACCACGGCGATTGCCACCGCCGCCACGACGATCACCGCCACCACGACGATTACCACCGCCGCCACCGCGTTTGTTCCCGCCCATATCAGAAGCGATCGCTTCTTCAAGCGTCAACCCTTCCAAAACGGCGCGACGTGACAAGCGAATCTTGCCATCTGGGGCCACGCTGATCACCATCACCATAATTTCATCACCAATCTGCACCACAGAGTCAACGCTTGGGACCCGTTCTGGTGACAATTGTGAAATGTGAACCATCCCATCGGTACCAGGAATCAATTCAACAAAGGCGCCAAAGTCGGTGATACGGACCACTTTACCGGTATAGGTTTCGCCCGCTTCCACTTCTTTGGTCAACAATTCAACCTGACGCAAGGCCGCGTTCGATTTCTCTTTGTTCGTTCCCGCAATAAAGACAGTCCCATCTTCTTGAATGTCGACAGACACTTCATAGACTTCTTCCAAGCTACGGATAGTGCTACCACCTTTACCGATAATCGCTCCGATTTTGTCTGGGTTAATTTTGATCGAAAGCAAGCGAGGCGCCCATTCATTTAGCTCTTCACGTGGTGATTCAATCGTCTCTTCCATGTGGTCCAAAATTTCAAGACGTGCTTGCAACGCTTGGTTCAAGGCTTCAGCCATCAACTCTTCAGACAAACCGGAGATTTTGATGTCCATTTGCAACGCGGTGATCCCTTCACGGGTCCCCGCAACTTTGAAGTCCATGTCACCCAAGTGATCTTCCATCCCTTGAATGTCAGTCAAAATAGCGTATTCACCTTCACCGTCGGTCACCAAGCCCATAGCGATACCGGCTACCGGCCGTTTAATCGGCACACCGCAGTCCATTAGAGCCAACGTAGAAGCACAAACACTCGCTTGGCTGGTACTCCCATTTGAAGAGAGGACTTCAGATACCACGCGGATGGTGTATGGAAAATCATCTTCGCTGGGAATCACCGGCAACAACGCGGTACGCGCCAATTCACCATGACCGATTTCGCGACGTTTCGGTCCACGAAGGGGCCAAGTTTCGCCGGTGCTAAAGGGTGGGAAGTTATAGTGGTGCAAGTACCGTTTGGTGTCATTGTCGTTCAAGCCGTCCAATTTTTGCGCTTCACGCAAAGTGCCCAAGGCGGCGATAGACAATACTTGGGTTTCACCCCGTTTGAACAAGCCTGAACCGTGCGCACGTGGGCTCAAACCGGTGTCGCTGGTCAACTGACGGATGGTGGTGTAATCACGGCCGTCTGGGCGTACACCGTCCAAAATCCGTTGGCGAATCGCTTTCTTCATGATGCTACCAAACGCTTCACCCAAAGCTTTCGCTTCAAGCTCTTCATTTTCAGCCATCATCGCTTCGATGGTCGTATCACGCAACGCACCCATGTGTTCGCCACGGTCATGACGATCTGGGTAGTTTTGCAAAATTTCATCGATTTGAGCGCTAACCCGATCACTCACGGCCGCAACCAACACTTCGTCTTGAAGGTGTTGTACCGGTTCAGCTTTCTCTTTACCGCACATTTCGCGCAATTTGTTGATCGCTTCGATGATCGGTTGCATCCCCGCATGTCCAAAGGACAACGCTTTAACCATCACATCTTCAGGGACTTCATCCGCACCCGCTTCAACCATGATAATCGCATCAGCGGTACCAGATAGACGTAGGTTCAAGTCACTGTTTTCCATCGCTTCGATCGAAGGATTGAGGACAAATTCACCATCGATCCGGCCGACCCGTACGGCCGCAACTGGGCCATTCCATGGAATGTCAGAGATAGCCAATGCTGCACTCGCCGCATTAACCGCCATCACATCCATAAAGTTTTCCCCATCAGAAGAAAGTGTGGTGATAATAATTTGAACTTCGTTCCGCATCCCTTTGGGGAAGAGTGGGCGCAACGGCCGGTCTGTCAAGCGAGATACCAAGATCGATGCGGTCGTCGCCCGCCCTTCACGGCGGAAGAAACTGCCGGGAATACGGCCGGCCGCATACATTTTTTCTTCATAATCAACGCTCATCGGGAAAAAGTCTAGCCCCTCCCGCACAGATGAAGACATCGTTGCTGTCGCCAACAACATACAGTCTCCGAAATAAATAGACACCGCTCCACCGGCTTGTTCTGCCAACACACCGGTTGACAGTCGAACATCTTGACCACCCACAACGGCGATCGTTGAGTACTCTTGACTCATATAAAAACTCCTAAATATGTACAGCAAAATAGATCTTTAACGCCTTAGCGCAAAGATTATTCTTGCCAATTTGATAAATTGGCCGCTCTATTTGAGTATCGAACTGAAAAAACAGCACTGTTTCGCGACAAAGCGACATGGCTCATAATTTTTCAGGGACTCAATGATTCGCTCTATTTAGGGACTGGGGTCTAACACATACAAAACGGTCAGCTTTCCGATTGTTGTATGGGGTAAAACCCAATTCCTAAAAATGCCTGGCGCGAATCGACGACGGCCGTATTCCATAAAAAAGCCTTTGGCATCATCTACCAAAGGCTTCATTTTAGACAAAACGCTATTTGATCGGGCGAATACCGAGTTTTTGACGCACATCATCGTAGCGATCAAAATCTTTGCTACGGAGATAAACTAACAATTTGCGTCGTTTACCGACAAGCTTTAACAAGCCACGGCGTGAGCTATGATCATGTTTATGTGCTTTAAGGTGGGTTTGCAAATAGTTAATGCGTTCGGTGAAAAGTGCGATTTGCACTTCTGGAGACCCGGTGTCCCCTTCTTCACGGCCAAATTCTTTTACAATTTCAGCCTTACGTTCTAAATTAATCGACATTGAAATTCTCCTATATTTGAAATAGTTCCTTCCAAGTGGCCGCACTGTCGAGGGCACGATACACCGAGAAGAACATAAGAATTATAGCAACAAACAGGCAAACAGAACAATTTAATTAATCTCGTTAGAATGACATTATGAGATTTTTGCCTCCATATGTCTATTCAATATGAAAAGTGTGGTAGTGATAGTTTCCAAGGTCGCTTCGATATGAGATTGAGATGAGCTTTATTTAGCCCCACCTTGGTTAGCGGCCGGATGCCGCGCCAGTTCATACCGGCTTTTCAATTGGAACATCCGTAAAATACGACTCACATGGAGCTTCACCGTATGTTCTGAAATAAAGAGCTGCTCAGCGATTTGGCGATTCGACATTCCCTGAACAACCAGTTCTAGTACTTGTTGTTGACGATAGGTTAAAACCGGTTTCGCGGTGTCATCGTCTGTCGCAGGCGGTTGCTCTTTAGACGTATCCGGCGTCGCTACTTCTTTTTGCGAATCGGCCGTTTTTACATTCACCTCAGGTGCGACTTGAGCCGATTTAATAAACCCGTTGAGCAATTTCGCCGCCAGAGACGGTGGCAACACATTCGACCCACTCATCGCATCAGCCAACATTTGGAAAAATTCACGGCCGGTCACATTTTTAAGCAAATAGCCAGACGCACCATACTGCAAAGCGGTATATAGCTTTTGCTCATCGGCCGCAACTGTCAGCATCACCACTTTAATATCAGGATAGTCTGTCTTAATTTTTCGGGTCGCTTCTAGACCGTCACAAACCGGCATCTCCACATCCATCAAAATCAGATCAGGCTGTCGTTCGGCCGCTAATTTTTGCGCTTCCAGCCCATTTTCAGCCACACCGATGATGTTCACCCCACGGGTCAGCAACAAATTACTAATCCCTTCCGCGTAGAGTCGATGATCATCGACCAAAAGCACGCGTAACCCGGCCACGGCCGCTTCTGGATCCGCCCCCGCTTGCAAAGGGATGCGTACCAACACCTGTGTTCCTTCCCCCACCGTTGAACGAATCTCAAAATCGCCACCGAAACTTTCCGCCCGCTCTTCCATAATCATCAGCCCGAAATGGGGTGAGTTATCCCCCTCTTCTTGTACGCCTCGCTGTCGGGCTTCGAGATCAAAGCCGGCCCCTTCATCTGAAATGATGACCAATAGCAACGTATCGGTCAGACTAAACCAAACGGCCGCTTCATCAACGCCCGCATACTTCCGTGTGTTATTCAAGCTCTCTTGAATGATACGCATCAGCTGTGTTTCTACATCCCGCGACAAAACCGCTTCATCCCAATTCGGGGGCAAGCTCAAAGTCACCTTCAACCCATAAAACTCGGTTAAACTTTGCACATACGCTTTAAGCTGGTCGGTAAAAGATTCAGATGCATCTGAATTTTCTTGACGAATCCCCAAAATATATTGACGAATATCGGTATGGGCATCTTGGGCCACCCGCATAAGCTGTTGCAAAGTCTCTTCGGTTTGAGCAAATTCATTTTGACGCAGTCGGTTGAGCGCGGCTAAGGTCTGCATGCCCACATAACCGATCACTTGGCCTAAATCGTCGTGTAACTCACGGCCGATTTGCTGTCGCTCTTCCAAAACAGCAAGCCGTCGTTTTTGCTCTTCCGCTTCATAGATCACGGCCGTTTGCCGTTCTACTTCGGCCGCCAATTCTCGATTATGTTGTTCGACTTCATTTAGCCGCCAACGCACCCCACCCCACACCAGCACAGCCAAAACCAGCACAGTACTTACACGAAACCACCAGCTCTCCCACCACGGTGGCAAAACAACAATCTCTAGTGATGTGGTTTCTTCACTCCACACCCCATCCGCATTACTCCCTTGAACTTCGAGCGTATAGGTTCCTCCATCTAAATGGGTATAGGATGCGAAGCGACGCTCGCTTTCAACTTCATTCCAGTTTTGTTCTAAACCCAACAAACGATAGCGATACCGGTTTTTCTCGGGTGTCCCGAAACTTAACGACGAAAACGCAAATGAAATCAAATCTTCGGTGTGATCAAATGTCACAGACTCGGCCAACTCAATCGCTTCTGACAGTAAAGGGGTGCCATTCAACAGCGACCATGATCCCACCGTAACCGGTTCATTAAATAGCCGTAATTCGGTCAACACAACTTTGGGGGGAGGAATATCAGCCACAAATTGATCGGGGTAAAAGGTCACAAGACCCTCGGGTGTTCCAAAGTAGATCCGGCCGTTTGCATCACGTCCAGAGGCGCTCCTGCGAAAACTACTGCTCAACACCCCGTCATTGGTACGATATGTCTCAAAGGTTTCCGTTGTGTCATTAAAGCGCATTAATCCATTATTGGAACTCAGCCATAAATGACCGAACTGATCCTCTTCAAGCTGATGCACAAAAGAGGCTGATAAATCGTTCCCAGCGGTGTAGTGTGATGATTCGGCCGTATCAGGTTGATAACGGGTCAACAATTGAGCACCACTAATCCAAATCTCGCCACGGCTCGTCTCAAAAATTTCAGACACACCGGTTACTTGTTGCTCAAAGGACAAGGTGCGCTCTAGCTGTAATGTTTCTAAGTCATAAACATCGGTTTCAAACCCGCGCGAAACCCACATTTTGCCGTTATAGGCCTGCAAGGATGGCAAACGGGACTCACTCACCTCGAACGGATCTTCATTATGATCGACAACCTGTCCCCCCTGACCGGGCCAAGCATAAATAAATTCTTCCCCAGTTTCGATATGGATGCGTCGTATGCTGTTGCGTAGCAAGCTTAGCCAAACATAATCCCCCGCTTCTGTCAGCGACAGACCGCCGACGATGGGGGGGAGCGGTGTCGATGCTTCTTCGAGCATATAGTCGCGAAATTGCTCAGTTTCCGGATCGAAATGGAGCAAGCCAACTTCGCCAGCACGGCCGATCCACACCCCACCTTGCAGGCTCGGTTCAAGGACAGAAATCTGAAACGGCTGATCAAATTCCGGCAATGGATAAGAAACGCCAGACCCAGAAACCGGATCAAAGCGAACCAGTTTATTATCAATGGCTAACCACGCCGTTTGGCCGATCCCTGCAATCGCCTCGACCGGTTTGGACAGACGGCCGTCTTCCGCCAAGGCAAAGGTGGTGTAATTCCCAAACCGTAGGTAACGACGTGGCAAGATCGATATCCCATTAAATGTTCCGATCCAAATATTGTCTTCCGCATCGATAAATAGCTCACGTACCAAGCCATTATCACGGCTTAAATCTAAATCGCGTGCGGAATCAATCAGTTGTGTCCACTCATTTGTCTCTGTAGAAAAAGTATAGACCCCGTCCTCCGCACCGGCCCAAAGTTGGTTTCCGCTATCAAACACCATCCGAGACAGCCCGGTCGGCACCTCACCGATCTCGACAAATCGGTTTTGATCCCCATCATACCGATGCAAACTATTATTAATTGACAGCCAAATACCACCTTGACGATCTAGGGCAACTTCCGCAGCAGAACGGGTCCCATCCCCCGTGGCAGAATCTATGAAGTGCTGTGTAAATTCCCCTTCATACCACCGTGTCACCCCACCGGTCGTTAATATCCAAATCCCTCCCTCGTCATCCCCCACAATATCAAAGATTGATCCACCTGCGTATAACTCAGCATCGATTTGCTCAAACGATTCAGTTGTAGCATTGTAGCGAATTAAACCGGTTCTTGGGGGACCACCCAACCAATGAGTCTGGGAAGAATCAACAAACACGGCCGTAATCGAAACACGGCCGACTTGAAATGATCCCTCGATAGAAGAAGGAGGGCCACCGTTCCCATTCGGGGGACCATCGGCCGGTCGATCACCTGACGGGGGAGCCTCCCCACTAGGCGGACCATCTCCGGATGGCGCGCCGGAAGGAGGCCCCGGCCGACCAACAGATGCCACCAGCGGAACAAAGGCCTGCATTGTCCCATCAAAACGGCTGACACCACCAAGCCATGTTGAAACCCACAACGTCCCGCTTTCATCTTCGTAAATGTCTCGAATATCATTGCCCAGCAACCCCGGCTGTTCCGCATCAGCCTCACGACGATAGGTCAAAAAATCATAGCCATCAAAGCGAACCAAACCATCTTGCGTAGCAACCCAAATAAACCCTTGCCGGTCCTGATAGATCTTATTAATACCATTATCCGGCAAGCCATTTTCAATCGTATAGGATCGTAATGTATAGGCCGGTTCGATTTCAATCGTTTCTTCTTGTGCAAATGAAGTTTGGGGCCAAAAGAAAGAAAAGAGCAGGCAAATAATCAGGAGTTTGGGGTAAAGTTTAAGCGATTCCATAAAAAGCAGTTCGTCATTAATCCGAAATATGACGTTCGTATATGATTAGGCAAAGGTTTTGATACTATAGCAATGTCAAGCGATTTTTGCAGAAAAACGGGATCATTTAACCATCGGCTTAACACATTTAATATGGAGACACCGTTTTCCCCAAACAGATAAAAAAGCTTGCTTTTACCGATCCGCCACACGTTCAAACACAAAAGTGCCCCTCGGGGGGTGGGAGAGGCGGGGAAAGAAAATCAGGCCAAAAACAACGAAAAAACAACCCGCCTGTCTCACCCAGATCGCGAACGGCTCCCGATAACCCGATCTATCGCCTAATCACCCAGCGTCAAATCAAACCCAAACACCCCAACCGTATCAGACACATTCACCTGATTGAG
>WTJY01000213.1 GCA_011524645.1 Anaerolineales bacterium
TCAAAACACCTGTTTTTTCATCCCCAATTTTGAAGCAAATAGGGAAAACTAAAGATCTCTCAATTGCTTAATTTGTCACTAATAGCTTTAGGGAGATAAAAATGAGTCGTCGGTTTTTGATGGTATTAACTCTTATCGGGATTATTTTAGGCGGCCTAGCCTGCCAATCTGAGCCTGTAACCCCGATCATAAACTTAGAAGAAACAGGAGAATCCTTTCAGCAAATTCTTACGACTAGCATTGAGCGCGTAAACAACTGTGGTGCGGGTGGGGATACTATTTACAAATCACCAAGTAATATGCGTTGGTATCAGGTGAAGTTGTTAAGTGGGACATTGGTAGTGAGGTAAGTGGTAGTGGCAAAGCTGGCATTGGCCTTGAAGCTGAACTTGGCTTAGCTTTGCAAGCGACTTACGGTAAAGATTATGAGACAAGTACCGAGACCGGTGTGGGGTGGGATCTGCCTGCAAACCCCGGTGAGTGGATGGAATATGAAATAGAATGGCGAGAAATTTGGCAACCTGGTGTGGCTATAATCCAAACTGGAAACGAACGTGAGATAATATCTTATGAATATCGTCGTGCTATCCAAACCGATATTCTTTCTAAGACCGCTCTTGACTGTCCAAATCAATTGTTGGAACCTCAAGATGCTTTAAGCGATACCTCTGAAGATATATTAGATGAGGTTGTGGTGATTGAGACAAGCGACAGTGGTATGAGTGATAGTGCACAAATCGATAATGAGGTTGTGCCCCCGACGGAAATATTTATTCCATTGTTTGATCCTCAAAACACAACCGAGTTGAATCCGGTTTTCGGTTGGCACCCGGGAGAATCGACAGCAAGTAGCTACAACTTTACTATTGAGCCCGGCAAACTAACACTTGTGGCAGGGGGCCAAACAAATCAATGGAAACGAGAGAATTCTCAGCCCATGTTGATTCTGCCTGTATCTGGAAATTTTACGGCTCAAGCTAGAGTTGATGTGTCAGGGCAAGAATCTTATCAAATTGCAGGGATTGGAATTAAGTCAAAGGATGATATTACTACCTGGGCTCGAATCCATAGTGGGTATAATACTGATCGAGGAGTATATTCAAATTCAACGAATGCTGGTGAGTATGTAGGTAATTCTTCTGGGCATCTTTATTCAGACTCAATTGTTTATCTTCGTGTTAGACGCCAAGGCCCAATTGTTCGCACATCATATAGCCATAATGGTATAAACTGGGTTGAGTTGCAAGATAGCATCGTTTTAAATATCGACCCATCGGGAGATGTGGACTTATATTTGTTTGCAATTTCCGCCGGTACCGATTTAGGGACTGTAGCTCACTTTGATCAACTATATATTTATCCAGAATAGGTTCATGCACATTGCGAACGTAGTCTCAAGTTTTTGGTTGTTTCTACATTCGTGCTTTGTATCAATTGATTCTAATAAATCAGTGAAGACTAAATATGAAGTGGTGCCCTGTAAAGTCGGTCCCTACACAACTAAACACGGCCGTCTGGGAATTAAAACACAAGTCATATCCCCCCCCGATAAATCCAAAAAACAAAAAGAAAACTTATTCGAACCCCCAAAACAGTGGCACAATCGAACCAACACAACTAAAATAAGAACATATGTTTGCAGAGATCGTCGTCAACATCGAAGCCCCCCTTACCGGCTCTTTCCATTATGAAGTCCCCCGAGACATGTCAGGCTACCTCCAAATCGGCCATCTCGTCGAAGTAGAATTCGGCCGTCGTCTCGCTCAAGGGATCATCATCGACTTTAGCCAAACCCCAGAAGTCGCCGACACCAAGCCGATCCTCAGCCTGATCGAACAAAAACCACTTGTCGAAGAATGGCAAATCAAGCTCGCCCGCTGGCTCAGTGCCCAATACATCACCCCACTCAACGCCTGCCTCCGTCTCTTTCTACCGCCCGGCATGAGCCGCTGGGCCGATGTCACGGTCGAAATCAATCGTTATTGGGATGGTGAAGGACGGCTCACACCGATTCAAAGCATGATAATAGACGGTCTACGCGAAAAAGGGGACATGCGCGGCCGTCACATCCGCAAACTCCTACCCAAAGCGGATCGCAAAAAATGGCAAGCCGCCGTCAATCAGCTAGCCAAACGGGGGATCGTCAACAAAGCGACCGTGCTGGACCCGCCACGCATGAAACCGAAAAAGATTCGCACAGCCGAACTGATCGCCGGTCCCAAACAGATTCGTGCGGCCCTCCCCACCCTCGGCCGCGCCAGCAAAACGGCCGATATCCTCTATCACCTACTCACCACCGACGATCCCCTACCCAGTGTCGCCGCCGTCCTCGCCGAAACCGGAGCCAGCCCAAAACATTTACAATCATTGATCGATCAAGACCTCATCACCATCATCGATGAGCAGCACATAGAGATAGAGATAGAGACAGAGAAGAGAGAAGAGAGAAAAGAAAAAAACACCCCCCTGCAAAACCATCCCGTAGGGGCTGAAAGGCGGGGAAAAACTCCCACTCATTTGCCAGACTCACCCCACACCCCGCCTATCAGTCCGTCGCCACCAGCAACACCAGACCCGCGCAATCCCTTCAACGCGCAATCCCCCGATTTTTCAAAAAACATCATCATCCAACCCCAAACGATTCTTCTCAAAGTCCCCCCCAAACAGCTCTCCCCCTACATCTTGCAACAACGCAAAGCGGAAGCCTACGGCCGCATCCTCAACGTACTCGCCGCCGAAGCCCGACCCATCCACCTCCCCGACCTCTACGCCCAAGCCGATGTCACGCTCGCCCAAGTACGCAAACTGGTCAAAGCTGGGCTCGTTCGCTTCGGTGCCGAAGAAGTCTGGCGTGACCCACTCGCCGACCGGGACTTTATGCCGGCCGATCCCCCCGCCCTAACCGGCGACCAAGCCCGCATTTGGGGACGGCTCAAAATCGCCATGTTGCTAGCCGAAGACGGGGAAGAGGACGAAACATTATCCCCATTCTTACTACATGGGGTCACAGGCAGCGGTAAAACGGAAATTTACATGCGGGCCATCGAACTAGCACTCGATATGGAAAAAACGGCCGTGGTTCTCGTCCCCGAAATCGCGCTCACCCCACAAACGGTGCGCCGCTTCGCCGCCCGCTTCCCCGGCCGTGTGGCCGTCATGCACAGTCGCTTGACCGATGGTGAACGGTACGACACATGGCGTCGTGCCCGACAAGGGGAGTTCGATATTCTAGTCGGGCCTCGCAGCGCCCTCTTCGCTCCATTGCCAAATCTCGGGGTGATCGTGCTGGACGAAGAGCATGATCCTAGCTATAAACAAACACCACCGATCCCGCCTCCCTATTATCACGCGCGGGATGCCGCCATTGCGCTGGGCAAAATTACCGGCGCGGCCGTCATCCTCGGCAGCGCCACCCCCGATGTCGTCACCTATCACCGCGCCAAAGCGGAAGAATATCAGCTATTAGAACTGCCCCGTCGCGTCATGGGCCATCGCCAGCGGATCGAAAGCCAAGCGACCCGCCTACAAATCATTACTCAATACCAACAGCAAGGCACCGACCCAGACGATGCCCTCACCATCCCTCTCCCTCCCATTCAAATCGTCGATTTACGCCAAGAACTACGCGCAGGCAATCGCTCAATTTTTAGTCGTGCCCTACAAAAAGCGCTAGACGAAACGCTTGAGCGCGGCGAGCAAGCGATTCTATTCCTCAATCGGCGCGGCTCGTCCAGCTTTGTAATTTGTCGAGACTGTGGTCATACCATGTCCTGCCCCAAGTGTGATCTCCCCTTGACTTATCATCGCAAACACATGGCCCTAACTTGCCACCAATGTGGGCATAAAGAACCCCAACCGAACGAGTGCCCGACCTGTGGCTCGAAGCGCATTAAATATTTCGGGCTGGGCACCGAGCAACTTGAACAACAGGTCAAACAACGCTGGCCTCACGCCCAATTAACTCGCTGGGACAAAGACACCACGGCCGGTCGTAACACCCATGAAAATCTGCTCTCCAGCTTTATCAACCAAGAGGCCAACGTGTTGGTCGGAACGCAAATGATCGCCAAAGGGCTCGACTTGCCATTGGTCACACTGGTCGGGGTCATTTCGGCCGATGTATCGTTGGGTCTACCCGATTACAAGACAGGGGAACGAGCCTTTCAACTGTTGGCACAGGTAGCGGGCCGGGCCGGCCGTGGCTTGCTAGGTGGTCGTGTCATCCTCCAAACCTACCAGCCGGAACATTATGCGATCCAATCGGCGGCCGATCACGACTTTATCAGCTTTTATCTCGATGAAATCCGCTTCCGCACCCAGCACGGCCTTCCCCCATTCCGTCGTCTCGCCAAATTAGTTTACCGCCACCACAACACCCAAATCGCCGAACAAGAAGCGCGTAAACTCGCCAGTGAGCTCCGTTGGCAAGCGCTCGAACTCAGCCTGTCCGCTACCGAAATCATCGGCCCACAACCCCCATTCTTCGCCCGTATCGGTGGCCTCTTCCGCTGGCAAATTATCATCCGCTCCCCCGATCCGCTCCGCTTGCTACAAAACAGCGAAATACCGCACAATTGGGTGGTCGATATCGATCCGGTCAGCCTACTTTAGACACTATTGCCAAGCGATCACATAAATTGTAAGCTATTAATAAAAACGGGCGCACAGGATAATAATACAATGTCTTCGCTGGAAATTATCAAAAACAAACTAACAAATCATAAAAAGCATTTGCAAAATCAATATCGTGTAGAAGAGCTGGGTCTTTTTGGCTCATATGTGCGGGGCGATCAACATGCAGAAAGTGATATCGACATCCTCATCGATTACAAAGAACCACCAACCCTTTTTATGATTTTAGAATTGGAAGATTTCTTGACTGATTTACTCGAATCGCCAGTAGATTTGGTGACAAAGAAAGGAATTAAACCACAACTTAAACCCTACATCTTAAACGAAGTCATTTATCTATGAAAAAGCGCATCGTTCTACATTTCCTTGATGATATTGCAGACGCAATTAATGCGATCGAGCGTTTCACCAGCGGCATGATACATGAAACTTTTGCCGATGATAAAAAAACGATACGGGCTGTCGAGCGAGAGTTTGAAATCATTGGCGAAGCTGTTAAAAAGATACCTGAATCAATCACATCTCAACATCCAGACATCCCGTGGAGAGCCATTGCGCGCATGTGAGATCGTCTTATACACCACTATTGGAAAACCGAAGTCAATGTACTGTGGCAAACAATTCAGGAATCGCTACCACCATTCAAGTTCATAATCGCACAAATTATTCAAGATAATAAAGATTGATCACAGTTACTACGACTTGAAGTCAAACGCCTCTCGATCATATCAGAATGCCTACCACAAACTAACAGATTCAGACGCACATTTTTATAAATACCCGCCTTCACATCATATTTTTGTGACAACTCTTTGTTAGAAAGCTGTTAACATCGGCCGACCTGACAACGACTTTCTACAACCACAAGGAAAATAAATCATGACAAAAGACACCCTCACATTTAAGTACCGCTTCCGCAAAGGAAAGCGAACCACACCCTTTAGAGCGGCCGTGGCCGAAATCACCCCAGACAGCTTTACATTGGGTGGCGAAGAATTGCCCTACGCCTCAATCATTGACACAACCACGCGTGATAAAAACCTGATCATTCAACTCGCCAACGGAACCGGCTTGGGTGAAAAAACAAGTAGCGGCCAAGCCAGCCCCGGTGTCATCGTCCTCGCCATCGCCAAAGGGACAGCATTAGACATCGAGAAAACGATCGACCGACATTCCTCCCGCGCCCGTGCCAAAGCCCATCAACGCCAACTTGAACTTGCCGGCAAAGCGGAAGAATATCGCGCAAAAGTCTGCCCACACTGCCAAGCAACCGTTGACTTAAGCGGCCTCGATAGCACACGCAATATCTACTGTCGTTACTGCGAATCGGTCTTTACCGGACATGACCAAATCGTAACCAACGGAGACGACCATCGTCATTGTGATGAATGCAATATGTTTGATCGGGTTCGTGGCTTCACCGAATTTTACTTTTACTTCTTGCTCATCATCTACGGTTTTAGCTCAAATCGCCGCTTCCTCTGTGACGATTGCGCCCTTAAAATGACACGCAAAATGTTCTTCATCAACTTTATTTTTGTGCTGGGGTTATTTCCCACGATCTACAACAGGATCAAAATCGCGTCAGGCAAAAAAGAAGAGTTGAAAAAGCTAGCCCAAGCGAATAATTTAGCGAAGAAAGGGAAATTTACTGAAGCCAGCGAGATTTACGAGCAAATCAGTGGCACCTTTGAAAATCATCCCGGTATTCTCCAAAACCAAGCGATCGCGGCCGCCATCACCACAGAAGAAGCACAAATGGGTACCTATCTCATGCGGGCACTAAAAAGCTGCAGCAATTACGGCCCCACCATGAATACCATGCGTCAAATCCAGCAAGCCGCCAACAAAGCGCAAATGTAGGCAATTTTAGTCCACGAAGCTTGATGGCAAAGGCCGGCCAGTTAATTCAAAATTCCCACAGACTGTGCACTCGGCCGGAGGCCGATGCGCCTCAAGTTTCTCAAAGCACCGTTTTTGCGGGGCGACTGCCCCGTAAAAACGGTGCTTTGTCGTTACGAGTCGCCATAAGCGATGATCAATCACATCGCCTATCCGATCCTTATTACACAAATTTCTGCTAAGAGATAGTGCCAGAATCTCGATCTTGCCCAACAATAGAGGGTGCAAGGCGATTTCCGTCTTGACATGATTCACCTATTGCTCAAAGCTATCTCTTATGACGACAAATTCAGTTAAACACGAACCAAGCGGTGGACTCCGCCGCTTGCTCAGCTATGCCCGACCCTATCGCGCTCGCATTCTCGCGGCCGTTGCCTTTTCAATCCTCAACAAAATCTTTGATCTCGCCCCACCGGTCCTAATCGGCACGGCCGTCGATATCGTCGTCAACCAAGAAGATTCATGGCTGGCCGGCATCGGCTTCACGGCCGTGCCCACCCAGCTCTGGCTTCTCGCCGGAATCACCCTTGTCATCTGGGCCTTTGAATCTCTATTCGAATACCTCTTCAAAATCTACTGGCGCAACCTCGCGCAGACCCTACAACACGACCTCCGGCTCGATGCTTATAGCCATATCCAAACCCTCGACATGGCCTACTTCGAAGACAAAAGCACCGGTGGCCTCATGTCGATCCTCAACGACGACATCAATCAGCTCGAACGCTTTCTCGACATGGGTGCCAACTCCCTCATCCAATTTATCACCACCATCACCATCATCGGCTCCCTCTTTATCGCGCTCACCCCAACTGTGTCTTGGATGGCGATCCTGCCCATGCCCTTTGTGTTCTTCGGCTCTTACCTCTTCCAGCGAGCCATCGCCCCACGCTATGTCGCGGTCCGTGAACAGGTCAGCGTCTTAAACGGCTATTTATCGAACAACATTAGCGGGATCGCCACAATCAAAAGCTACACGGCCGAGCAATACGAAACCGATCGCATCGACCGTGAAAGCCACAACTATCAAAATCGGAACTCCCATGCGATCTCCCTCAGCGCCATGTTCATTCCGGTCATCCGCATGATTATCGCCCTTGGCTTTTGCGCCATTATCGTCGCGGCCGGGCTACTCGCCGTCAATGGCAGTCTCAATGTCGGAGCCTATAGCGTGCTCATCTTTATGAGCCAACGCCTGCTCTGGCCCCTCACTCAACTCGGCGAAACGCTCGATCAGTATCAGCGGGCCATGGCCTCAGCCAACCGCGCTTTTGACCTGCTCGAAACCCCGCCGCAAATCACCGATGGCCCAGAAACCTTGCCCCAAGTGCGTGGTGCTGTCCGCTTTCAAGATGTCTCATTCCATTACAGCACCGGTAGCAACATCTTAAACGATCTCTCTTTTGAGGCGGCCGCCGGTCAAACGATCGCCTTTGTCGGGGCGACAGGCTCCGGCAAAAGTACCGTCGTCAAACTCTTGCTCCGCTTCTACGACATCCAAAAAGGGGCCATTACCCTCGACGGCCGTGACATTCGTGCCCTCACCCTGCACGACCTGCGCCAAGCGGTCGGCCTCGTCAGCCAAGATGTCTATCTCTTTCACGGCAGTGTCTATGAAAATATCGCTTATGGCTCATTCGGGGCCACAATGGAAGAAGTCGTGGCGGCCGCAAAAATCGCCGAAGCCCATACCTTTATTCAAAATTTACCAGAGGGGTATGAAACAATAGTCGGTGAGCGGGGTCAAAAACTTTCGGGCGGCCAACGCCAGCGTATCTCGATCGCGCGGGCCATTCTAAAAAACCCGCCCATTCTCGTCCTAGACGAAGCCACCTCGGCCGTAGACAACGAAACAGAAGCCGCGATCCAACGCTCACTCGACAAAATCATCGTCGGCCGTACCACCATCGTCATCGCCCATCGCCTATCGACCATTCGCAATGCGGATGCGATCTACGTACTCGATCAAGGGCAGCTGGTCGAGCAAGGAACGCATGAAGAGTTGATTACCCAAAATGGATCGTATGCGCATTTATGGCGGGTGCAGACGGGGGAACGAGCATAAAAGCGAGACAGAGAAAGAAGATAGGGATAGAGAAATCATCTCAACAAAGAAACCTCTCGATCTCTATCTCTCAATTTCCAACCAAAATTAATTAACAAACAATCATTTTCCACACCACCACCCCACCTCTAATATGCACTGTGCCTCCCTCATGCTATAATCTGAAGTGAGACGTTGCCTCACAGACTAACATTAAAACTCCCCACACCCTCTATCCCAACCTAATTGAGATGAGATTTAGTAACTCATCCCCCATTATTTATTGTTCACTTACCAGAAAAAGGAGTGGCTCGTGAATTTATACGAATATCAAGCCAAGCGCCTGTTTGCCGAGTACGGCATTCCGATCCCATCAGGGGACGTGGCGCGCACGCCAGAGGAAGCGATGGCGATCGCTGAAAAATATGACGGCAAAGTTGTCGTCAAATCGCAAGTCCATATCGGAGGTCGCGGCAAAGCGGGCGGCGTCAAGCTAGCCAAAACGGTTGCCGAAGCGGGCGAACATGCCGAAGCGATTATCGGTCTTGACATCAAAGGGCATATCACCCACATGGTCTTGGTCGATCAATTGGCTCCCGGTGGCATCGAAAAAGAATTTTACTTGGCGGTTTTAATCGACCGTGCCGAGAAAAAACCGATGATGATGGCTTCGGCCGAAGGTGGGATGGACATCGAGCAAGTCGCACATGACACCCCAGAAAAAATCTTCAAAGTCCATATCGATCCGGCCGTTGGATTCAAAATGCACCAAGCTACCTATTTGGCATCAGGCATGGGGCTAGACAAAAGCCTATGGAAACAGTTCGGCAAGCTAACCAGCAACCTATATAACTGCTTTGTCTCTAGTGACGCTTCATTAGCTGAAATCAACCCACTTGTCATCACCGGCGAAGGGGAATTGATGGCGGTTGACGGCAAAGTATCTATCGACGACAGCGCCATGTATCGCCAACCGAAATTGGCCGAAATGGCGGATGATAGTATCGCTCCAGAATCAGAACAACGCGCCAAAGAAGCGGGCCTTAGCTTTATTCAATTAGATGGGAATATCGGCTGTATGGTCAATGGTGCCGGTTTGGCAATGACCAGCATGGACATCATCAAATTGTTTGGCGGGGAACCGGCCAACTTCCTTGATATCGGTGGTGGCGCAAATGCGGCCAAAGTACAAACCGCTCTCGAAATCATCTTGTCTGATCCTAAAGTCAAAGCGGTCCTCATCAACATTTTTGGTGGGATTACCCGTGGTGATGAAGTCGCCAAAGGGATCGTCGGCGCATTGGAAAAAATCGACACCGATGTACCTATGATCTTGCGTCTAGCCGGAACCAATGCCAAAGAGGGCTTGGAAATTTTGGCCGATGCCAATTTACCAACGGCCGAAACACTTTCAGACGCGGCCACCAAAGCGATTGAAGCCGCTAAAGGATAGGAGAAGAGAGAGATATGAGTATTCTCGTCAACAAAGATACCCGTTTGGTCGTTCAAGGGATGACCGGGAGCCAAGGGATGTTCCATAGCGAACGTATGCTTGAATATGGCACCAATATCGTTGCAGGGGTTACCCCCGGCAAAGGTGGCGCCACCGCCCTAGAAAAGCCGATTTACAACACCGTGCGCGAAGCGGTTGAACAAGAAGGGGCCAACACCTCGTTAATCTATGTTCCTGCACGTTTTGCGGCCGATGCGATCTTCGAAGCGGCCGATGCTGGGGTTGAATTTATCGTCTGCATCACCGAGCACATTCCGGTTATGGACATGCTCAAAGTGCGCAACTATATCGACAAAAAAGGGGTTCGCTTGCTTGGGCCAAACTGCCCCGGCCTGATCACCCCCGGTGAATGTAAAGTCGGCATTATCCCCGGCAACATCGTTACCCCAGGTCCGATCGGCGTGGTTTCAAAATCAGGTACCTTGACCTATGAAGTCGTCTTCGCCTTGACTTATCGTGGCATGGGGCAATCAACCTGTGTGGGGATCGGCGGTGACCCGATCAATGGCACCAACTTCATCGATGTGTTGCAACTCTTCGAAGAAGATGATCAAACCGAACAAATCATCCTCATGGGTGAAATCGGTGGGAACGACGAAGAAAAAGCGGCCGCTTATATCAAAGATCATATCAGCAAGCCGGTCACCGCCTTTATCGCGGGGGCGACAGCCCCTCCCGGCCGGACGATGGGTCACGCGGGTGCGATCGTTGAAGGTGATAGCGGTACGGCCGAAGGGAAAAATGAAGCCCTTCGCGCGGCCGGTGTCAAAGTCGCTCGCCATCCAGAAGAAATTGTCGACCTTATCCTCGGCTAATAGCTAGACCATACCTTACCCCAAGACCCGAAGGGTTTCAGTCGAAACCGACTAAACACAGCCCAAACAAAACCCTTCGGGTCTGGAATCGCAGAGCCTACACACATTCCTGATCGCAATTTTTTCATTAGAAAAACCTTTTGACACACCTCCCTTAGCGTAGATGAATCGTCGATCATAGACAGCCTAAGCATCCTCTTGCCAGCGAACACCCTCACAATGGTTGTGGTACAATTCCCCAATGAAAAAGCCCATACATCAAATTTCCATTTAAAAATCTTGTTTACATCATCCCCCCATCACCAAAAATAACAGGCCATCGGGTCGGTTCAAGTTGGCAGAGCATTCAGCAATTTACCGAACCGCTCAATCTCTGTAGCATGTGGTGTGGGAAATCCGGATCGATGTTCACAATTGCATTGAATTCAACCCTTTTGAAACAACTACCGTCTCTCAAGCGACTTTGGTCGCAATACCATTCCTACATCCTCATATTTGCCATCTGCTTCCTCGCCATTTGGCCGTTTCTGCGCTACACCTCTCTACCCAGTGACACCGATGCGGAATTACATGTTTTCCGCTTAGCGGAATTAAGCCGGTTGGTACGTGGCGGTGAACTCTATCCCCGCTGGGCGAGCAATTTTTATTTCGGCTATGGCTATCCGATCTTTAATTACTACGCCCCATTTTCCTATTATGTCGGGCTATTGTTCGATCTCTTACCATTCATCAATCCGGTCGGAGCAACAAAACTAATCTTTATTTCGAGCATTTTGCTCGGTGGCTGGGGGACATTCCAATATGTCCGTTTGCATTTTGGGGACCGCGCCGGTTATGCGGCCACGGCCGTTTTTGTCTATGCCCCGTACATTCAATATATCGATCCACACGCTCGAGGGGTTTCCCCTGAATCATTCGCTTTGGGGCTGTTCCCCATCACCTTGTGGGGGTTAGAAAGCCTGCGGCGTGAACCGAGCGGCCGTCGTTTTCTCTTTTCTGGCTTAGCCGTCACCGCATTAGTCACGAGCCATAACATTATGGCGATGGTATTTGGTGGGGTGTTGCTGGGTTGGTGTGTATGGCAATTCTTAATCACAACCCCCACCAATTTTTTCCAATCACGGCCGTGGAAAACCCTCTTAGCCTATAGTTTAGGAATAGTCGCCTCTAGCTTTTTCTGGATTCCGGTCGCCCTAGAGCGGAACGACGTCAATCTCGAAACGTTAGTCGGTCCCGAAGGAAGCCACTTCGCTTATTCGTCTCACTTTCTCTCGGTCGGCACACTCACCTCGCCTAGCTTATGGCTCGATTGGGGGGCGACAGAACCGGCCTATCTATTTAATTTGGGCATCATCGCTTGGCTAGCAACATTGGTCGCCTTTGGCTTTCTCATTCGCTTCTTTTTACTAAAACTCGACCGCCGATCAAAACATCGCATCGAGCAAAATTGGCAAACCCTCTATTGGGGGATCGCAGCGGCCGGTCTTGTCTGGCTCATGCTCCCAAGCTCTAGTTTTTTATGGAATTCCGTTCCGGTCTTGCCTTTTATCCAGTTCCCTTGGCGGCTGTTGGGCCCCCTCGCGGCGGTACTTGCGATTCTCACCGGCTATGCGACTTACATGCTCGAACATAGTTTTACCAATGTCTATCGTGTTTTCGCCCCAGCTATTGTCGGGGTCACGCTCGTATTGGCCTTGCCGTTAACGCAAGTCCAACCGTGGCCCAGCGATTTTGGGGAAACAACGGCCGCCGCAGTCGCCTATCAAGAAACGAAAGGGCGTTGGCTCGGAACAACCTCAACGGCCGATTTTGTACCTGCGACGGTCGATATGATCCCTCGCGCCCAAAACCAACTTCTCGACGCGTTGCTTGCGAATGAAACACCGGATCGGGTCAACTATGCCGGTATTCCGGACACCGTTGAAGTCAGCCAAGAGCAGATCCGGCCGCTTTACACCCGCTACACCGTCACGTCATCCGATGAATTCCAATTCCGTCTGTTCTTATTCGATTTCCCCGGCTGGGAAGTTCGCCTAGATGGCGAAATAGCGGAAACGGAGATCGGTGTTCCTGAAGGGTTTATCGTGGTCCCGACACCGGCCGGAACCCATACGATCGAGGTTGAATTTATCGACACACCGGCACGGCGCCAAGGATGGCAAGTTACGCTCGCCGCCCTATTTGGCCTAATCATCGGCGCGGTGTGGATCGGTTGGGCCAAATCAAGCCGACAACATGTGCATCACCACAAGCCATCGCGGTCTTTGTGGCTAGTCACACTGAGTATCATCGCCATCAGTTTAATCGTCGGAGACAATTTTCATTATGAATCGGTTGGACTCGAAGCGGCCGTGGCGCAACAGTCGCTCAACGAGAATTTCGGCGGTCAATTGCGTCTCGTGGGGGTGGATGTCTCGGCGACCGAGCTATCGGCCGGTGATTCCCTCTTTACAACGGTGTACTGGCGCGCCCCAGAGCCGGTAGACATTAATTATCAAGTTTTTATCCATTTGTTCGCGCCGGACGGATCACTCGTGGCCCAATCGGACAAGCTCAATCCGGGAGATTTTCCCACGTTCCGCTGGCCCCAAGACAAATATATTCGCGACCCACATCAGTTAATCTTGCCAGAGAACACCCCCGCTGGGGTTTATACACTCAAAGTCGGGCTTTGGGTCCAAACAGAAGGGTGGCGTTTGCCCTTGCTTAATGAAAGTGGTGAGCAAATCGATGACGGTTTCGTTTTATCACAAATAGAGGTGAAATAAATTATGCGTGTTATTAGTGGTACCGCCAAAGGTAGACGACTCAAAAGTGTTCCGGGGGACAGCACACGGCCGATTCTCGACCGTGTGAAAGAAAGCCTCTTTAATATTATTCGTGATGATATTCCTGAAACGCGTTGGCTCGATTTGTTCGCGGGGACCGGCCAAATCGGGATCGAGGCACTCAGTCGTGGGGCAGCCGAAGTTATTTTTACCGACAAAGTCAAAGCGGCCGTCAAAACGATTCACGCCAATCTAAAACACACACAGTTAACAGAAGGGGCACAGGTCCGTCTGACAGACGCCTTCGCTTATCTCGATTCAGTAAAAAACGGGTACCAAGCCGCCTTTGACTTTATCTTTATCGCCCCACCCCAATATCTAGACCTATGGATTGAGGCGATGACCAAGATTGATGCCGATCCGGGCGCCTTTCTAAGTGAAAACGGCCAGATTATTGTGCAAATCGATCCGGTTGAGTTTAAAGAGCTCGAACTAAAGGGGCTAGAGTTAACAGATAAACGGAAGTACGGCCGGACCATCCTCTGTTTCTATGAACAGAAAGCTACTGAGCCGTCTCTTTAAAGGCGATGATCCCGTTTAATGTGCCCATATAAACGGTGCCATCTGGGGACATCTGATAATTGACCATCACGTTGTTCCACATTTCACCACTGCCTAAATAGTTGGAAAACACCGTTTCTCCGGTCGCAAAATCGACCGTCGTCAGATACCACGCCTGCACATCGCGAGGCATATCCATGTCAATGGTATAGACATAGAGCAATCCATTTGAAGTGACTAAGCGGGGCGGAGCCACAGTTACAATATCGCTTTCCCATACGATATCACATCCACTTAAATCTTCGCGTATGTCGATCCGCACCATACCGGACGCGACATCCCGCAGGTCACCACGTGGCACTTCGTACCCATAGGTGTTAACCAACACCAGTGAACGGTCGTACCCGACAAAAGTTCCTTCGGTGGTGCTTTCATCCGCACCGAAAACAGGCACTTTGCAAATTAAGCGGTCCCCTTCGAAATCGGCACTACGATGATAGACAAGGGCATTCATCTGTGGACTGTCATTGTCTCCGATCGCGATTAAATCATCCCCCAGCAGAGTCGGGGTAGTGCCGGAACCAAGAGAAACTTTACTCGGCTTTAAGACACCACGTTCGTACACTTCGCGCCAATCGATTTGTGGTATCCCATTACTGTCAGCACTTACCTGATATAGTGCTTGATCAGAAGCGAAATACACGCCCTCCGGATCGGCCGCCAAGTCATTTTGGATCACTTCTCCTTCGGGCAATGTCAAAATCTGTACCTCTTCGGTCGCACGGTCAATATAGCCAACAATTCCTTGTTGAGCGATAAACCAAATCCGGCCGTCCCAATCGGGAATCACAGAAGATTGTGTTAAAACATCTTCGGGCAAGTAGGGATTTAAGTCGTAATCTTCTAATATCTCCCAGTCGCCACCGGTCAAATCACCTTGATACTCGAAGATTTGCAGATGGTTATCCGCATTGAGAATCACCGGATTGTCATCTTCGTTGAGATAGTAGTAAACACCGCCAGACGTGTCCCCCTTGACCGGAGGGAACGGCCGTGCTGGCAAATTGTGCAAAGCGAGAATTTCCAGCGTATGGGGGTGGAGTGCGACTAGGCGCATCGCGGGTAGCGAAATGCAATTGGCGTAGACGATCCCGTTTTTAGCGACAGTCATCGTAATACAAAGACCGGCCGAGGTGCCCATCACCCGAGATGAGACATCAAGCTCATGGCCCAAAGGAGCGATTGTGTCAACTACCGCTGAGTTATAGGTGTCATGATGAATCCGGCCGAACTGATGATCGGTCATAAAGGGATTCTGCGGAATAGTCATCGGGGGGAGTGGCTTAGGCTCTGCGACCGTACCGATAAATTCTGGGACTCCCAATTCTCCGGCCGTAGCCGTCTCAAACACTTCACCACGGGTCGGCAAAGCGATCCAAATCCCCAGCCCTAAAAGGCCGGATAACAGCAACATAGACAACAACATTATTTTAGATCGACTCATGTGTTAACAATACCTTCGCCATTTTTACACCTCTGTGACAAATAATT
>WTJY01000181.1 GCA_011524645.1 Anaerolineales bacterium
GTTGTCGTATATCCCCCCCATGAGAAAAACATTTCCAATAACTGACTAAAATCAAACTCTTCCGTAATCATAATCAACTAACTTCCAAAGTAACTATTCAGCCGTTTTCTTAGCCCCCTCTCACTTGAGAGAGCGGGGCTGGGGGAGAGGGTTAATCCACCTCCCCCAACCCCCTCGTCATAGGAGGGGAACAAATCCAATCAGACACTTTGTATTGGCAAAGGTATTGATAAACATATATAAAATCTTAACCAATAAATTATCATAGCATCATAAATCACTTCCATAAACTTTTTTCGCACAATAACATCAAAAAAAAAAATGACGAATATGTAAAAAAAGCTCGCCCCTTATTGTTTAGATCAGGTAAACTTAGGGGAAGCGTAAACAACGTGCTCCAACAAGATAGCAATTCATGACAAAAAACATAACTCAACCCAAAAATCCCAAAAATCAATCGACTACACAAGAGGGTGTCCAATGAGGAGACAAATCGCTGTTATCGGTGGTGGCCTAACAGGGCTAACCGCCGCCTATGATCTCATCTGCGTCGGGCACGATGTCACAATCTACGAAGCCAGTAGCGCAACCGGAGGGCTCGCACGGGGCTTCCAAGATGAAAATTGGGATTGGTCCCTAGAGCACTTTTATCATCATCTTTTTGAATCAGATAAAGATTTGCTGCAATTGGTCAATGAATTAGGCATCACTGATCAATTATTTTTTCCTCGGCCGGAATCTTCCGTCTATTACAAGGGCACCATCTATCCTTTCGATTCCATCTCCGCCTTTTTCGATTTTCCGGGCTTCAACTTCTGGCAGACCCTACGCTTCGGCGCGGTCACGGCCGCCCTACGCTACACCCGTTTCTGGCGTTTACTAGAGAGAACAACAGCCGACCAATGGATGCGCCGCTGGTATGGTCGAACCGTCTATGAAGCGACATGGAAACCGCTCCTCATCAATAAATTCGGCCGTTATTACGATCAAGTTCCCATGTCATGGATGTGGGCCCGCATCTATGCGCGCTCCCAAAAACTAGGCTATTTCAAAGGTGGGTTCCAAACCTTCGCCGATGCACTCACCCACGCCTTCTTCGTACGGGGGGGCAAAATTCATTATCAACAGCCGGTCGAAAAAATCGTCGAAACAAACGGCCGAATCACCATCACCACCAGCGAGGGACATACAGCAACCTATGATCAGTGCCTCGTCACCAGCTCCCCGCAATCACTTCTCAAACTCGCCCCAGCTATTCCCGCCCTACACGACACATACGCCTCAAAACTAGAAAACCTAAAAAGTATCGGTGCGGTTGTCATGGTGGTCGCCATGCGCTGGCCTCTGCTTAAAAACACCTATTGGCTCAATATACCCGCCACCTCACCAGATAAAACAGCCAACGAAATCCCATTCCTCGCCCTCGTTGAACACACCAACTATATCAAGAACAAACACTATGGTGGGGACCATATCGTCTATCTGGGAGACTACGTCGAACCGGATCACCCATATTTCAGCATGAGCAAAGAAGAACTCGAAGAACTCTTCCTCAGCCATCTGTCTAAATTTAATGTCAATTTCAATCGGGATTGGGTCCGCAAAACTTGGCTATTTCGCGCCAAGTACGCACAGCCGGTTCCCCTTGTCCGTCACTCACAAAATATTCCTGATCTGCAAACCCCTATTCCCGGTCTCTATTTCGCCAGTATGAGCCAAGTCTATCCTTGGGATCGTGGTACCAATTTCGCCGTCAAACTCGGCCGTCGTGTCTCAAAACTCATGCAATCCCAACGAGATACAGAACCGGAAACAGATGACTAACATCGACTTTTCATACATAACCAATATAGTCAACATAGCCTGATCAGTGCTATCATCCTCGAGTGAGCCTCCCCCTACAAAACTATTGCTCTTGTAAAACAATACCTTCGCCATTTTTAGACCGCTGTAACAAATACTTTGCCTTTAAGGTAAATTTGTTCATTGAATTTCTCTACCGGACACCCCTTAAAAATGCCCGATCTAACGACGAATTCCTAAAATCAGGACAGTTAAAGGGGGCATTTTGGCGGCTTCGCCGCCAAAACGCCCCCTTGGGACCAGGAATTTGCTTCATTCAGGTGAATAATGATCCGCAAAATATGAGGTATCCAGTAGAGAACATTGAATTAAAAATATCTCAAGCCAATCGTTCAATGATTTTTAATTCCCGTCTGATTAAGAGTTCCGCTCTCCCGTTGAGAGAGAGGGTGGGGGAGAGGGTTAATCCACCTCCCCCACCCCCTCAAATCCAATCAGACGCTTTGTATTGGCGAAGGTATTGGTAAAAGTGTATATTTTTTATGTGTCTATTTTAATTGTAAACACACACCATTACCCTTATCGATACCATCATTCTTAGCTCTAATTTCGAATTTCTAGGAGATCAAACCATGAAAATTATTATTGTCGGAACAGGATACGTCGGCCTACCACACGCGGCCGTCTGTGCCGAATCAGGCCATGAAGTTTATGCCTATGACATTGACGAAAAACGAATCAACGCTTACAAAACAGGCGAACGCAAAGCGATTGAATCATACGTAAATGAACCCGGTCTCGCGGCCGCAATCAAAGAAACAATCGATCGCTATTTATTTTTCACCACCGACCTCGCCTCGATTATCGAAGGGGTCGATGCGGTCTTTATGTGCTTAAATACGCCCCCCCAACGGGATGGTTCTAGCGACCTTAGTTATCTCAGCAGTGCCGCCCGTGACCTCGGCCGTGCCCTCGCCAGTCGCGAAGAGAAAAAACGGGTCGTCATCGTCAACAAAAGCACCGTACCGATCGGCACCGCTCGCTTTGTTGAAAATATCTTACGCGAAGAAGGGGCCGAAAACTTCGGTGTCGCCTCCAACCCTGAATTCTTGGCCCAAGGGAACGCGGTCGAAGGCTCTCGTCGGCCGGATCGTATCGTCATCGGTGCCGATACCGAAGAAGATTTTACCATCTTACGCCGTGTCTACTCTCAATTCGTCAACCATGTCCGTATTCAATATCTGGAAACGACCCCAGAAACTTCAGAATCGATCAAATACATGGCCAACTCACTCCTCCTCACCTACATTTCTTACTGGAACGGTGTGGGCGCACGCCTCGCTGAATCATTCGATAACATTCGCATGGAAGACCTCAAACGGGGTGTCACGGCCGATAGCCGAATCAGCACGTGGGGCTCCTATGTGAGCAACGGCGCGGGTGGTAGCTGCTTCGGCAAAGACATCCAATCTTTGATGTATCAGCTCAAAACGGCCGGTCAAAATACAGACCTACTCCAATCGGTCTATAACATCAATGAGTACCAAAAAACCTATCTCGTTGACCGCGCCATTCACGAAGCGGGCTTTAACTTCAACAAGAAAACGGTAACCATTCTCGGCCTCGCCTTCAAAAAACGGACCAACGACATGCGCGACTCGGCCGCACTCAATGCGGTAGAAACCTTGTTATCCAAAGGGGTCAAAGAAATCCGCGCCTATGACCCACTAGCCACCGAACCGGCCCAAAACTACTGGTTTAACCCAGAAAAGAACTACCTGTTCGAACGCATCACCTATCACGACACCCCACGCGCAGCACTAGAAGGGAGTGACGCCGTATACATCTCAACCGACTGGGAAGAGTTCCGTGGCATCTCTCGTACCATTCAAACGACCGTCACCCCTCCTTACTTGGTCATCGACGGCCGTCGCATGGTGCCAGACTATATGTCTCTCGTCGAAACCGGGTATGACTACCTCCCCGTAGGTGGCAACCTGTTACGCAAAGCATAATTCGTAAAATAGCGATAGAAGATAGGGATAGTGAAAGCATCAAAGCTTTCGCTTCTCCCTATCCCTATCCCTCTTCCCTATCCCCCACCCACTATGATCATCGGCATAGACGCCAGTCGCGCAATCAAAGCTGAACGTACCGGCACAGAAGCATACGCCTACTTTCTCATCAACCACCTGCTCCCGATGACGGCCGGAAATCATCAAGTTCGCCTCTACTTCAATCAACCACCTCCCCCAAATCTCTTCCCCACCTACCCTCATGTCACCCACATCAATATCCCCTTCTCCCGTCTCTGGACCCATACACGACTTGCTTGGGAACTTCATACCGCACCACCCGATGTATTCTTCACCCCAGCCCATGTTATCCCCGCCACCTATTTGCGCCCTAGCGTCGCCACCGTACATGACCTAGGCTATCACTATTTCCCTCAAGCCCACACACGCCAACAGGTCGCTTACCTCACATGGAGCACCCGCCACAACGCCAAACGCGGCCGCTTCGTTCTCGCGGATTCAAAAGCAACCCAGCGGGACTTATCCCATTTTTATCAAATCCCACCAGAAAAAATCGAAATCGTCTACCCCGGTTTAGACCCCATGCTACAACCGGCCACACCACCCCCTCTCGACACCCCTTACCTGCTCTATCTCAGCACCATCCAGCCACGCAAAAACCTAATTCGTCTCATCGACGCCTTTGCGCAAGTCGCGGCCGATATCCCCCACCAGCTCGTCCTCGGCGGCCGTGTCGGCTGGCGCGCCCAACCGATCCTCAATCATATCGATCAACTCCCAGCAGATGTTAGATCACGCATCACCCTCGCCGGTTATATCCCCGAAGCAGATAAAGCGCGTTGGATCAGTGGCGCAACCCTCTTACTTTACCCCTCGCTATACGAAGGATTCGGCTTTCCTTTACTAGAGGGCAACGCTTGCCACACAGCGGTGATCGCCAGCACCAGCAGCTCACTCCCAGAGCTCGCCGGAGATGGTGCCGCATCGCTTGTCCCACCAGAGGACACCAACGCCCTCGCCCAAGCGATCCGCCACCTCACACTCAACCCCGCCACACGTGACAAACTAATCGCCAAAGGGAAAACCAATATCAACCGCTTTTCTTGGCACTCAGCCGCACAAAAAACCCTGCAAATCTTAGAAAAAGCGGCCACCATACGCTAACACGCTAAATGACTCGCCCATATACTCCCATTGTGAGTTTGATTGTTAGATGCACGCCTCATAATAAATTAGCAAGGAAATAGTTTACTTTCCTAAAGACCAATACCTTCGCCAATGCGAACGGTCTGATTGGATTGGCTCCCCTCCTATCAGGAGGGGCTGGGGGAGGTGGATTACCCCTCTCCCAACGGGAGAGAGGAGCTTTTGA
>WTJY01000363.1:0-11157 GCA_011524645.1 Anaerolineales bacterium
GAATTGAAGAGAATTTTTCTGGTTGCCCCAATGTCATCACATCATTGGCTCCGATCCCTTTTTCCAAAAGGGTTTTTAATATTTTTCGGCTACGTAATTCATCATCAACGATTAAATAAGAGAGATTGACTAAGTTAGTTTGAGTCATGGTTGTTGAATTGGGAGCTGGATGTAAAAAATTGAGCCACGGCCGGGTTCGCTGTCAAACCAAATACGGCCGTTGTGAAGCTCAACCAAGTTTTTGGTAATAGAGAGACCTAGCCCTGTGCTTAACACGTTGGTTAAACTGTGTCTAGCTTCGACAAATGTTTCAAAAACATTTTCTTGTTCTTCCTCTGCGATGCCGATACCACTATCTTCAATCACAATCAGAATCGATTCATCTTGTTGCTTCGCTTCAATACGAATAAATCCTTCCAGTGTATATTTTACCGCATTTGCGATCACATTGAGCATAATCTGACGTGCACGACGTCGATCCGCTTGAATGGTCGGCAAATCGCTAGCTATATCAAGATCAAGCCTGAGCTGTTTCTTTCGGATCAACCCTTTTGTTGTTCCCACCGTATTATTAATCAGTTTATTCACATCGATGTCTTCAATGATAAGTTGCATCATGCCCGCTTCAATTTTGTTGATGTCAAGAATATCATTAATCAAGCTAAGCAGGTGTTCCCCACTGTCTAGAACCTGCTCGAGCGCTTCGTGCTGATCTTCATTGATTTCACCAAACATACGGTCAAAGACAAAGCCGGTGAAATTGATAATTGAATTAAGTGGCGTGCGTAATTCATGCGACATGTTAGATAAGAAACTGGTTTTCGCTTCATTGGCGGCTTCCGCCAAATCTTTCGCATCTGCCAATTCTCTCGTTCGTTCGATAACTAATTTCTCTAAATTGTCATTGATATAAGCGTTTTCGATTGAAATCGCGGCTTGATTGCTAAAAAACTCGAGAGGAAGCAAATCTTCTTCTGTAAATTGGCCGGATCGGGCACGATTTTCGACGTAGATGGCTCCGATAATTTTATTTTTGGTGATGAGTGGCGCACACATGATAGAACGCAAACGCATCGCAACAACACTAACGGCCGTGGCAAAACGTGGATCGAGCAAGGCGTTTCTAACAATTAATCCCTTCGAGGTTCGTACGACTTCATCCAAAATCGAATGGCTAATCGGGTCTGTTTTCGACGTGATTTGTGACCCGTCCGCTCGTTGTTTGACCCGAAATTCCAATTCATTATCATCGTTGATCAAAACGATATAGCCACGCTCTGCACCAACCAAATTAAGCACTTCGTTAATTGCATATGAAAGTAACGGGTCCAAGGCCCGAATTTCAGCCATGTGATTGCTAATCTCTAAGAGACGGCCGAGGATGGGGGTCGCCGAGTCAAGATTGATCCGTGTTTCATCTTTTTCTACGACAGAATTTTCGGTAAGAAAGATAGTTTGATCAACATACTGTTCAACACGTTCAAGCTGGCTGTCTGCTTGATCCTTTTTGGTATCTGCTAGAGCTGATTGCAATTGCGAAAGCTCACCTTTTCGCCCCACAAATGCGGCCGTTTGCAGATAACTTTCATCCATTTCAATGTGTTCTGGACCTGTGTCCGACCCAATGGCACTGGTGGTGCTCCGTAGTTTATTTAATACTTGCTGCGCTGATTTAAATCGTTGATTTGGATCTGTTTGCAAAAGTTTTTGCAGAATCGTGTTTAAGCGATTGGTTAGGGCATAGTCTTCGCTGGCCGTCGGTGTAGAATCTGAGAAATTCCCAGCTAGCATCTGATAGATCACAATACCCAAAGAGTACAAATCACTCCCTATATCATAGGGGCGCGACTCTTGGTAAACCTTGGGGTCCATGTATAACTGGGTTCCACCACTTATAATAGCGCGGCTTATTCCGGTGGTGGCTAAACCGAAATCGGTAAGATAGGCACGATTTTGATTGACAAGAATGTTGCTCGGTTTAATATCTCGGTGCAGAAGGCCTTGTTTATGTAAATAAGATAGAGCTTCTAAGACCTGAATAACAAACTTTGTTTTCGCATCGAGGCTTAATTCACCAGCCGCTTCATCAAGGCTGACCGCTTCTGATAATAGTTCCATGGTGAAATAGGGATTTTGTTGCTCATCAAAACCATAATCTAAGACACTGACAATGTGAGGATGGCGCAAACTTGCAAAAACTCTGAACTCTTGGGCAAAGGCTTCACGCATATCAGCCGTCATGACGGTACTGTACGACTCGTGGCCGTTGGGTTGAGAATCAGGTGGTGATTTGATTTGCTTTAAGGCAACGACGGTGCTAGTCAATTGGTCAGTGGCGCGATAAACGACTCCCGTACCCCCACGGCCGATCTCTTCATGGAGGATATACCGGCCGTTGATCGTTATTGCTTCAGCAGAGTTGTCTAATTGTCTAGACTCAAAATCCGCCATTTGTTGTTGGTACAAGATAACTTTTTCAGTGTTATCTAGTGCTTCATATGTTTGAATAGCACACTCCAAAAAATCTTTTTCAATATGTGGATCATTCGGTCTATCATATGCTTCAGCTCTATCTAAGTAGGGTATCGCTTCTACATAGCGATCTTGTAACACAAAGTGTTGTGCAAGATTTAACAGGGTTAGGAACTCAAGATCTTGGAATCCTCTACCTTCCACAAGACGGCTATTGTCTTGTAATAGATCCCATCCCTTACTAAATTCTTTACACTCAAAATAAAAAGTTGCTTGGTTAGACTGTGTGATTATCAGGCTGTGTATATTACCTATTTCTTTGTAAGATTCGATCGCCTCATTATTGATTTCTATGGCATCATATAGTTTTCCGGCAAGATACAAGTCGTATGCATAAACACATAAGCTATAGGCAAGAAGGCTAGGATCCTTGTATTGACGCGCAAGCTCAAGAACCTGTAAATTCAGTTGTATCTCCTCATCTCTTTTTTCGGGGCGTGCGTAATAAGAATAGCCCATGAGCTGATACCCTTGAATAAGCTTACGCATATCACCTAACTGTTCTGCAATCACCAAAATCTCGGCAGCAACTTCTTCCGAACGCTCAAAATTTCTCATAGCATTATGGAGTTCGCAGGTTTTGATTAAGATTTCTGCTTGCCGCGTATAGTTTTGTGTGGCTTGGGCGATGGTATTGGCTTCATTAAGGACCAATAGAGCTTCTTCATACTGCTGTTCTTGCCCCAATGTTCGCCCCAGAATCTCAAGCGCATTTGCTCTAATGTCCGCGTCTAGTTTTTTGCCCGCTTCGCTTCGAATTAATTTTTCTGATTCACGGGCAAGCTCAAACGATCTTTCATGCTCGACATTAAATAATACGGCAGACAGATTGGTAATTAGTTCAACATTGGCTTGGAGAGGGGTCGCATTGCCGGCCGGTTCGATTAATGAGTAAGCTCGTTCATAATGGCGTTGTGCATCTCGAATCCGGAACTGCGACTTGGCATAATCACCAGCAAGCGAAGCATATTTTTGTTCTTGTATTGGGTTCTGTGCGTGTTGCCAATGATAAGCTATGGTTGCCGCTTGTGCTAAATCATCACCATCAAGCTTAATCATCTGCTCTGCAATGCGGGAATGACAATCTATTTTTTCCTCTTTCGTTATTTTTAACAAAAGAGTTTCTCTGATTTTGTCATGGCTAAATCGCCAAGATGTATCATGCACTTCTAAAATCGCAGCATCGATGCACACTTGGAGCCACTTATCAATAACAGAACCTGTTGTCGCAAGTTGCCGCAGAAGCGGAATATTCAAGTCTCGGCCAACAACGGCCGCCAATTTCAAGAGAGGTTGACCCCATCCCGGAACATAAGCGATTCGCCGTTCGACAATATCTTGAATCCCTTTCGGTAAGAGATTTTGCGGCAATATTTCGGTCTGCTCAATGTTTTGCAGTTGTCCCACCTCTTCCGCCAAGGCCCGTACAAGCTCAACCGCGAAAAAAGCGTTCCCTTCTGTTTGTTGTTGTAAAAACTTGATTACGTTAGGCTGACGGCCGATGTCGCCCAGCATTGCGCTACCCATTTCCGCGACACTTTGATCATCAAGACGGCCGAGTGAAACCCGATTCATGGCTGGTAAATATTCAGGCAGGTCCGGCCGTTCATCGTTTCGATAGGTCGCAACCAGCAACAAAGCTTGCTCATTAATTGATCGGGCTAACTCAGTGATCGGAAGCAAACTTTCATCTGCCCACTGAATATCCTCCAATATCAATAAAACCGGCTTCGGTTGTAGCTTAACAAGATCTGCTATCGCTACCAACAGGCGCAATTGGGCAGACTTTTCATCAAGCTTTGGAGCTGGGATAACCTTTTTCCCTAATAGCTGGCTGATATTCGGAACAATTTGCATCAAAACTGATGCGATGCCATGACCTACATCTGGCGCAGAAATGAGCAGATGACGCAATGGCGCCTGCCATAAATCAAAGGGACGCAGGCTGTTACCCTCATGAATACCTTGTCCACGTACCACTTCAAACCCGTCAACCAATGCGTGTGTGCTCACTTCAGATAACAATCTGGATTTACCAACGCCACTTTCGCCGCCTATTAGCCAAGCAGAGCCCTCATCATATAACGCCTGCTTAATCGCTTTCTTAAAGAGATCTAATTCTGATTTCCGACCAACGAATTTAGCAGCTTGCAGGAAACTTTCACGAATCTCTTTTTCTTCTACAGTCTCATTTCCAAGTGTGCTATTTAATTCATTAAGCACTTGTTGTGCTGACTGATATCTATTTGCGCTATTTTTTTGCAAAAGTTTTTGCAAAATCTTGTTTACATTTGTAGGCAATTTGAGCGGGTCGATATCGTAACGCGCATCGAACAATTGTTGTGCATCATGCACTTTGGCCATATCAAACAGATGCATATCAGCTAATATCTGATACATAACAACACCAAAAGAATACAATTCACTACTAAAGCTATATTCTTTTGTTTGATGATAGACCTCTGGAGCCATATACAATAATGTCCCACCTGAGAGGGCTGACTGGTTTTGGTCGGTCGCGGATAGACCGAAGTCGATCAGATAAGCGTGATCGTTACTAACCAAGATATTACTAGGCTTAATATCCTTGTGTAATATGCCATGCCGATGCAGATAGACAAGCGACTGCAAAATTTGAATTAGCAAGTTAAGCTTCGCTTCGAGATCAAGATTCTCTGTTGCATCAACCAGTTTTGTCGCCTGGGGCAGGTAATTCATCGTGAAGTAGGGCTTGTGATCAACATCAAATCCATAATCCAAAACACTAACAATATGGGGGTGACGTAAACCGGCCAGAATTTGGAATTCTTGGGCAAATGCGAAGCGTAACTCTTGTGATGTTGCTCCAAAAATTGAGCTACCCAAGGCATCATCTAAATTCACCTTGATTTGTTTAAAGGCAACAATATCTCCGGTTAGTCGATCCGTGGCTCGGTAGACGATCCCCATGCCACCACGGCCGATCTCTTCATGGAGGATATACCGGCCGTTTATCGTTCTGTCTGTTTGCTCAAGACCACCTTGCATCATCTGCCAGAAACGATGATGATATGGTTGCCTTAAATACATCGTTTGTTTTGTTGGGTCTGGAGTCCTGTCGAGGTAAGTTTGAATAACTTGTGCGGCTAACGATAGAACATATTTCGCTTCTCCTATTTGACCCAAATCTTTTAATAGCGTCCAGATCACATAAAAGGCTCGTACGGGGTGTTCTGCTCCAACCAGTGTTGGGTTATCATTAAGATAATCTAGCAATTTAGAAATATATTGTCTGGCGTGGTCTGGTCGTTTTTGCGCCAGCCTGACTTGGGCTAAACCTGCAAGATCCTCAATTAAATGATGGGGCTGGTTTAATTCCTGATGAATGACTGCTGCTTCTTGGAAGGCTACATCAGCTTGTGCAAACTCATTTTGCGCCACAAACAGATAGCCCAATTGATTGAGCACAACTCCCTCAAGTTGTGTAGCTCCGATGTTTCGACTAATCGTTAATGATTTGTCATAATGTTGTTTGGCTTGAACATAATCTTCTTGATCATAGCAAATCTCTCCCAAATTAATATGTGCGATCCCTTCAGTTAATCGGCGTCCAATCTCTCGATTGACCTTTAAAGATTGTTGAAAGTATTGTTTGGCTTGGTCATAATCGCCTTGTTTATAGAAAACAAGTCCCAAATTATTTAATGCGGTCCAAGCATTGGACCGTATTCCCATCTCTCGATTGAGCGTGGTGATGTGTTCATAATATTCCAGAGCTTGATCAAACTCCCTTTGTTGATAGGAAATGACTCCCAAGATATTTAGGGTTTTCATCTTCTGCTCCCAAATTCCACTCGCATCTTGGATGGGCAATGCTTCTATTAAAACCTGTTTGGCTTTTTCAAGTTTCCCTTGTTGCACCAACCCCTGCCCTAGTCCATTGTAGCATTGGCCAATATACTCCGATAGACCTAGCTCTTTCGCTCCTGTGAGGGCGATTCGCAAATGTGTTTCTCCATCTTTGTAGGAACCCGTATATGTGAACCCCATGCCCCATTGATATTGCCCTACAGTGATTAATTCGCCGTTATCCAATTCTTCACCCAACAAAATCAACTTTTGTGCATAAAGGATCAATTGGTCGTAATCGCTGGTAGCTATGGCGTAGTTGGCCTGCCGTAGGACGATTTCTCCTTGCGCAACGCCATCTAAACTCTCTTTTAACTCCACTAATTCAGCTAGTTTACTCTGCTGTGTATCGCGATTCGCCTGTAGGTTATAAATCGCTTCTTGGGCCATATATACTTCAAACCGTTGGCGAATATTATCATCTGCGGTTAGCTCTTCCGCCCGATTCCAATAGACCAAGGCTTCTTGGAGGATGTTTTGCTCTTGGGCATATCGACCCGCCTGTTGGGCATAAAAAAACTCTTTGTCAACTATTCCTGCATGACCCCAGTGACGCATTAAAGCTGAGGCTTGGCTTGAATCATCTGGATAGACATTCTCTATGCCTTCAGCGATTTGGCGATGCAACTCCGCTTTATGGGATGGGTCTAGTTGCTGAATTAGCCCTTCACGCAACTTGTCGTGACTGAATTGCCAATTACTTCCTTCTACAGATAATAGCCCAGCGTCACTTAGTGTGGGCAACCAATTTCGCTCTAAATTTTTCCTGTTCTTT
Source organism: Anaerolineales bacterium (assembly GCA_011524645.1). Taxonomy (GTDB): domain Bacteria; phylum Chloroflexota; class Anaerolineae; order Promineifilales; family Promineifilaceae; genus WTJY01. The sequence continues at coordinate 7,196 of WTJY01000363.1, forward strand.
ACTAATGCCTGAAGTAAGAAAATATCTAACTGCCGACCGACCAAAGCGGCTATATTTAATAGAGGTTTAATCTCTTTTGGAACATTGGCCAAACGTCGTTCTAGTACATTAGCAATACCGGCCGGAAAAACAGTTTCTGGCAAGCTCATCTTTACAATTGTGTCTAACTGCCCCGCTTGTTCAGCTAATGCGCGTACGACTTCGACCAAAAAGAAAGTATTACCCTCACTTTGTTCTTGCAAAAATGCTACTAATCCCTCATTGATATGCTTTCCACCCATTATGCTTCGACACAGCATCTGCACATCGCTATCATCTAACCTCTCTAAGAGAATATGGCTCATCTGTGGAAAGTGTTCGGCTAAGTCTGGTGCTTCTTCTGTGCGGTAAGTCCCCGTAATTAGAAGTGGGGCTTCTGTTATGTTCCGTAGTAATTGGGCAAGAATATCTAAGCTATCCGTGGCCCATTGTAAATCTTCCAAAACAAGCAGAACAGGGGTAGTTAGTTGACAAAACAGATCGGTAATCACGGCAAACAATCGTTCTTTTGCTTGATTACTCTCTAGATATGGGGCAGGCTCAATTTTGCGATTAAGCAGATTTGGTAGGTCGGGAATAAGCGGAAGTAAGATGCTCGCGTCAAGCTGGCTCAACTCGGTCATAAGGGACAAGTGGCGAATCGGTTCTCGCCAGAGTTGGTATGGCTCTCCCCCTTCTTGAACCCCTTGCCCTCGTAGGAGAATAAACCCATCGACCAAAGCCTTGGTTTCCACCTCCTTCAGGAGACGTGACTTCCCTACGCCGCTTTCTCCCCCAATAAGAACCGCTTTCCCTTTACCTTGTTGAGCGTCGTGAAGCAGATTACTGAGCTGTTTTCGTTCAGTTTCTCGGCCGACAAAGGTGGCGGCTTGCAAATAGCTTTCACGGATTTCACGGCTTTCACTAACTTTGCGGCCTAATACACGATTGAACGCCTCTAACGCAGCTTGGGTGGTATAACGATCTTCCGGTTTTTTCGCCAACAAGATGTGTAGAAAGTCGCTCATAGCTGGTGTGAGACCACCAAGGTCAATCTGATGTGTCGCATGTGTCGCATGTGTCGCATCGATAGGATTTTCGCGATCCATGTCTGTTAATGTTTCAAATGGGTGGAATCCCATCATCAACTCATAAATCACTGCCCCCAATGAATATAAATCACTGACAAAGCTATAGGGTTGGGTTTGGTGATAAACCTCGGGAGACATATATTGCAAGGTGCCACCCGACAAGGCCGAATGTTGGGTTTGCGATGCGGATAGGCCAAAATCGAGCAGATAGGCTTGGCCATCACGTACCAAAATGTTGTTTGGATTAATGTCTTTATGCATGACCCCACGCCGATGTAGATAAGCAATAGCTAATAAAATTTGCAAGGCAAGCTCTAATTTTTCATCTTGGCTACGATTTTGTGCATAAACCAACAATGGTTTTGCCTCGCCCAAATAGGTCATGGTGAAATAGGGTTCTTGATTTTCGGCAAAACCGTAGTCCAAAACACTAACAATGTGAGGGTGGCGTAAGCCTGCCAAAATTTGAAACTCTTGGGCAAAGGCCAAACGCAAGGCATCTGGAGTTGTTGCTCGCAATGTGCTACTTAGTGCTTCGTTTAGATCCGCTTTAATTTGCTTGAGCGCGACAACATCCCCTGTAAGCCGATCAGTCGCCCGATAAACGCTCCCCATGCCTCCACGGCCGATTTCTTCGTGCAGAATGTAGCGACCATTAATAATAGGTGGCTGATAAAATTTATATGGGAGGGGTGTCATTTATTTAATGTTATTGATTTTGGGTTGGCAACTGAATATAAGCTTGAGATTCGCTCTTGCAATAAGTATAAATCACTATACTCTTAATAAGTATTAATATCTCAAAGTTTTTACTTAGAAAAGTAGCAATTTCACGGTTTATGAACAAGAGTGATTCAAATTTATTACATAATTTGACGATTGATAATGTTTATTTATCTCTGCTACAACATGATCTGTTTGGGGCTGTTGCTAATACCCAACTTTGTTTAGAAGAGCTACTTGAGAGCCAGTTATTTACACCAGAACAAGCTAATTTGCTTAGATCAATCGAGTATAGTCAAAAAAAATTAGCTGTTAGGGGGAAAAATATCCTAGATATGCAACGAATTGGCGCAAATTCACCCCCGACATTGTTAAAAAGTACGTTCTGCATCAACCAATTGATACTTAATATGCAAAATTTATTCACGAGTGAAGCTCTGTCAAGAAATATTATATTTTCATTCGGTAGAGGTGCTGGTGGGGTGGGGGGGGCTGTGATTTGTGGTGACTTCGGCCGTGTCGAACGATTGCTCTGGAATGTTAAATGCTTTTTCTTGCGCTTTACTGATAGTGGAGGAGCCATTTCTTTTGATAGCGTTCGAAAGGGGGAATTCACAGTGCTAGAGTGGGGGGCCTCTCCTTGCTTGCTTCCTTTAGCTGAGTTACGTGATTGGTTAGATATTACGTTACCGGTTGCGAAAGGAGGGCAGTTGAAAAACGGTGACCAAATCGCCATGCGCGTTACCAAAGAGCTTGTAGATCAACACAATGGGACCATTGAGCTATCTTCGAATGCACCAACACAACATCTTTATGTTAAAATCAATTTACCCCATTTGATACAATAAAAGCTCAACCATTATCAACTTTACTCCATGCTTTCCACAAATTCTCTCAAAAATAAAAAAATTCTAATTGTTGATGATGATGTTCAATTGTGTAATTCGCTCAGTCGTGTATTGTCGCAACAAGGGGTGCTTACTCAGATCGCTTTTGAAGGAAAGGGGGCCTTGAAATCTTTCTTCGACTTTTCGCCCGATTTGATTCTGTTAGATGTTCGCATGCCTCAAATGAGTGGTTGGGAAGTGTGTCGCCAAATTCGGGCACTCTCTAGTGTGCCAATTATTATGCTGACCGGGTTAAGCGATGATGATCATGTTGTGCGTAGCTTGAAGTATGGGGCTGACGATTTTGTGACCAAGCCTTTTAGCCGAGCGGTCTTGCTGGCCCGTGTTGAAGCGGTTCTGCGCAGGAGTTCAGAAGGGAATGCACCGGAATCCCCAAGCTGCGATATGCCCAAACAATATGAAGATGACCATCTCATCATCGATCTGGCTCGCCGTGAAGTTATTGCGGGTGGCAAGAGGCTCCAATTGTCTGCTACAGAGTTCGATCTTTTGAGCTTATTGCTGGAAAATGCAGGCCATGTCCTTTCTTATGATGCGATCTTGAATGAGGTTTGGGGCTGGGACGCAAAAGCAAGCACAGACTACGTACATGTGTATATGTCGCGCTTGCGTAGCAAATTGGAACCCAATGGCCGGCGCCCGCAATATCTTATCACCAAGCGCGGTCATGGTTATTTCTTTAACCGGCCGCATTAAGTCGATCCCCTGCGCCCAAGAGGGTGGGGCGGATCACGTCTGGCAAGCACAGCCAGTTTTTAACACAAGGGCAACCACAATCGGCACGTTTGATTTTCAGCCTATTCACACGCAGCACAATCGTATTTACTCAAAACTATAAACAAAAAGCCTCTGAAATCGCCACTAGGGGAGCCAGAGGTCCCTTTTTAGGGCTTTTTTTCAAAATACTATCGTTAATAAATATTAACGATAGTATTTTTTTGGGGGGGGCGGTTTTGGTTCGTATAGTTGTGATTTGTGTACACGGGGCAAACCAAACTCGATATGATAGCCTCTCTTGTCAAATAAATGACCATGTGGATTTTTCAAGAATGGAAGATAAGAATTATTTTACTACCTACAAACAAATCGCCTCATCGCGCTGTTCACTGTTACGGTCGCGCTACGGGTTTGGAATATCGTTTTACCACCAGCCGAAATCGTTTTAAAGCTACTCATATCGCATTGCTCATCTTTCTCATTCTTTGGTTCTTATCACGCTTCG
>WTJY01000363.1:11257-15715 GCA_011524645.1 Anaerolineales bacterium
GCTACTCATATCGCATTGCTCATCTTTCTCATTCTTTGGTTCTTATCACGCTTCGCGACAGCTGGCTAACACAACAGCACCAAAATCGCATGCTGATCGCTTGCTACTTGCTCTTGTCGCTAGCACATTGTTTTTTTATGGCAGAATCGACTCGCCTCTAAAAAATTGTGGCTATACCGCTTTTGTGCAGGAGAATGCCCCACTGATCTGCGAAATCAGACTATACGAACGAGAAAATGGATACCCATCCACCCAATTGGTACATTTACAGCGAACGAGTGTTCATTATTTGGAATCACAAAGACGATCAACATCACTTGGTACATTTAACGCAAAAACAATCGATTTTTCTGCACCATTCGTATCATTGGATAGTGAAAGTGCCCGCCGTATGAGCTACACATATTACAATTACATCGAGAAATCTCATCCTGACCGGCCGAATTCATGAGAATTAACAGTGAGCATGTATAGAGGCTCGTTTCAACGCGTGAAGCTCATTTACAACCCAGAAGAAGTGTACACCCCATCTGATCAACCTATCACCCAAATCGGAACGGACTATCAGTGGGTGATACAAGGGGAATATTAGCCCGTACCCCCTACTCGATACATTACCTACCTTTCGGCCAACCGTTGTCGAAATTGTAGTAAAAATCTTGCAGAGGTTCGCGAAAAGCTAGCACATCTTTTTGGACAGATGCGGTGTCTTCTCCTTCAACAAGCACGCGCTTAAAAAACCCCGCGATTGTTGCCATATCAGCTTCCATCAACCCCAAGCGGGTCACTTCGATAGTGCCGATACGCAAGCCACTCGGCCGATCCCAGTCTTCTGGTTTGTCACCGGGGATAAGGTTTTTGTTCGTAATCAGATTCGCTTCAGCCAGTTTGTGGGCCACATCTAACCCACCACCGAACGCCCCCACATTAGCGATCACTTGATGACTCTGTGAATATCCACGATCAGCTGCCAAAACCGGAATGCCACAATCATCAAGTGCTTTACCCAATGCCTGTGAATTTTTAACGATTTGCCCCATGTACACGTTGCCATATTCAAGCATTTCGGCGGCGGCTACCGCAAGGGCCGCTACTCGATTAACCTGATGTGTTGCAGCCAAAACAGGAAAGATCGCTTCTGTTAAGGGCTCCGTTAGGTCAGGATCGTTCCACATCATCATACCGCTTTGTGGTCCGCTAAATGTTTTTCCGGCCGACCCAGTTAATAGTGCTGCCCCTTCTTTCAAAGGGTCTTGGAACTGTCCACCAGCAATCAGGCCAGCCTGATGGGCACCATCAAAAATAAATTTCCCACCCCATGGTGAAATGATGTCTACAATTTGACGTACCGGCAACGGAAAGAGGGTCATTGACATCCCCATCACCACAATTTTGGGCTGAATGCGTTGCGCCTCTTCTTCAAATTTATCGAGATCAACATCGAGTGTTTCGGAATTGAATGGTATGTCGAAGATTTCGACACCTCTTGTGCCGGCCGGTCCATCATGCCGATTACTGGAGTGGCCACCAAAAGGTTGGGCAGCGGTCATCACACGATCCCCTGGTTGAACAAGTGCGTGATAAAACGCCATGTTTCCGATCATGCTCCCCATCAGACGGTGATCCGCATAGTTGCATCGGAACGCTTTTTTGAGCAACTCTACACATAGCGATTCAACCTCGTCGATGTGTTGTGTACCGGCAAACCAGCGGTTCACTCGACCGATGTGCCCCTCGGCCGCTCTCGTGCCGATTTCGGCAGACAACATACGGCGGACAGTTGGGCTGGTTGGGGCTTCTGGGGCTAGTAAATTAAGGCACTGTTTGCCGCGCCATTCTTCGTTGCGCGATACAGCATCTACAACCGCTTGAGCCATTTCTGCTGGACCAGAAACGGTATCTAATATCTGTCTTGCATTGGCGAGAACTTCTGGATCGTGTACTTCAAATTGAGTCATGATTTTCCTTTATTTAAATAGTTTTCTAAAGAGTGCGATGCATCAAATAGATGCTGTTTGAGTAATTGGATCGCAGATTGAATATCTTTCTTTTGGCATGCTTCAAGTAGCGCGTAGTGTTCTCTTTGAGATTTCTGTTGAAATTCCATGTTATCTAAATAGAGAACCAAATATCGGCCGACATTGATGTGTAGCATTTCAATAATTGATAGCAAATGAGGCATTTGGGCCGGTTCATAAAGCGCATTATGAAACTCTAGGTTCAATTCAGACCACTTTGCAGGATCCTCTTCGGCATCAACCATAATTAAGGCACTCTGTGCACGAGCCAAATCGGTTTTGGTCAATTTAGGTATGGCTTCAGTCAATGCTATTGTTTCTAGCGCAATCCTGATCCGATATATTTCCTTGGCTTCTTCGGGTGAAATAGATGTGACAAATGCTCCCCGATTCGATTTGTAAATGACTAGCCCTTCTGATTTGAGCTGGGCTAAAGCTTCACGTACGGGGATTTTGCTAACACCTAAATTACTAGCTAATACATCCTGCCTAAGAGGCTGATGGCTTTTGAGCTGACCTCGCAAAATCGCCTGCCGTATCTGTTGGGCAACAAGATCTGGCGTGTTGTTTACTGAGTTTCTAGCCGTTCTAATCGTATTCATGAAATCATGTTAGCATCGTATACGATTTTGTGCAAATTTCAACCACAAACTAGCAAATTATTCAGAAGATTGCGATTTCTAATGGTCTATTTTTACAAAATTAGCCTTAATCACTTTTAACAGGCTCTTTAGGAGAGTGATGTAATGAAGGTGCACAGCCTATACAATATAGCTAAAATTAGCTATATTGATTGATGCACACCCCTCAGCAATATTGACGACTGTTATGGATGTTTCCCATCACCAACGACTCCGCTTCACGTTAAATTTAGTAGCCCACAAGAAAAAACAAGCATATGGCTAAACCCGCTTTGCCGATTACCCGCCGTCCTATCGAAACTATTGTTGAAGTTTTACCGCAACAAAATCGCTTTTTGGCACAATATAAGTCTCAATTAACACAGAAAACCTATCGCAGTGCGCTTCGCTTATTGGTTGATTGGTTGCAGTATTATGAAAAATATCCGCTACATGAAGAATGGCCTCTAGATGCCACGCAAATCACGGCCGACATGCTCAAGGAATGGTCTAATTGGTTTACCGATGAAAACAAGCCTGCCAGACTAGACAAAGATGGCAAGATCAAACGAAACAAACAAGGCGACCCCATTCCGATCGCCCGCACTTACGCCCGCAAGACAAGAAATGCATACACGGCCGCACTTATTTCCTACCTGAAGTTTCTTGAAGACCAAGATTACGAGTTCTTATTCCCTGTTACACGCTTACAACGGGCGATGGAGCAAGTCGGCCGGACAGACAACACCACATCGGCCGGAGACAGAGTCGAAGAAATTGTCAAGCTAATGGGCAGTACGGCCGAAAGGCTTTATCGCTATTTCATGGGCGAAATCATCCCCCCCACCCCACCATACAACCACCGCATGGGGACATGGGGTGAAGTGCAATATGTCATCCCAGAAGAAAAAGAGAGTCAATACAATCGCAGGTTGTCTGCAATTCGTGATAAAGCGTTATTTCTAACCCTGTTCTCAAGCGGCATGCGTTTGGGGGAAGCTCTCAATGTGCGAATCAAGGATGTGCAGGACCGTAGCGATGAATTTAGTGTAGAAGGCAAGGGGAGCAAGACACGCCGTGTTTACCTGCCTCATAAAGATGCCCTAGATGCTATCAGTGATTATTTGTGGTTGCGTCGCTTGGCTATCAACCACCCATTACGAGATGATGATTACCTATTTATTGGCCATCATGGAAATACGAGCAAAGAAACGGCCGAAGGGTTCGCAAATCGGAACAAGCCGCTCAGCCCCGCCCATGTGCGCCAACTTTTCGTACAAGCTTGTCAAACAGTCGGCCCCGACCTCGGCCGGTCAAATTACCTCACCCCACACGATTTGCGCCACTATTTCGCCCAGCGACTACTCGACAACAGCATTCCCATTGATGTTATTCAGGCATTGCTAGGCCATACATCGATAGAAACCACAAGGTCTGTCTACGCCCCTATTACCAAGCGACAAATAACAAGAGATGCTGTATTTGGGTCAGAATAATTGACGTATATTTGTTAGTTACCATTCAATATGCATTTCATCCCTAAATGGGCATGATTCCCACTCTTTTGTTGGAATCATACCCAGCCACCCGGCCCCTACACGTTGTCGCGATTCGTAGGAGCCGAGCACCGAGGAAACACCTTTTCACCACAGCAGAACTACCGATCAACCGGCCGTCCTGCCCACTGTCGCTTTAGAACCGGCTCAAGACAGTAGCCGTATCCGGCTTCGCCAGCTTCGCGCCGATCTTCGCGCTTTCTGCCGCCCCCGGGAGCTTGCTGCCTCCTTGGGTTTGATAAATCATCAGCGTTGTGTTTTTAC
>WTJY01000468.1 GCA_011524645.1 Anaerolineales bacterium
GGGCACAGCTGTATGACCTGATGAAAGCGCATGAGCGGCTGGCGGACGGCCGGTTTGGTGTGTGTGATGGGTGTGGCGAAAAAATCAGCGTAGTCCGTATGAAAATGCGTATTAATACCAGTTACTGTACATCTTGCTCATGTAGTTAGAACGAGAAGCCATAAGTTTGAAGCCAAAGACTATTAATAAATAAGCAAATTCAAGCCCATTATAAGAACAAAAAAGGAGACATTAAATTATGAAAACAAGACATTTTGTCATCGCAATTGCAGGAATAGTGACGCTTTTTCTTCTCGCATCAAATACAGCTTATGCTGATATCGTATTGCGAACCTGGCGTACAAACAAAATCCAAATTGTCTATCACGATTTAGATGGAAAAGTAGGTGTTCGGGGAACCACAACAAGCGGTGACATAAAATATACACCTATGTATGCAACAACCAATGCCGGTTATAAAAATGTAACTTGGTGGTTTAAGGTCAATAAGCCAGTAGATATTCTTTACAAGCCGGATGGTCAGAAATATACATTCTTTTGTCGAGCACCAAGATACACATCTACATTTCAGACTGACCAATGGACCACAATCTATATTGATTTCAACTTTACAGATGATGGGTATGAATTCAAATGCGCTGCAAGAAATGGACAGGCTATAAAATAAATATCCTGTCCACAGTACTCAACTTTATTTTTCAGTCAAAATTCAATCGATCACGGCTGAATTTTGACTCTCCAGCCCTATACACGCCCTCTATCACTTTCATTTTCACCACAGGAGAATAATTTCAATGATCCCGCCTCGTCTATCTTGGTGGCAACGGCCGCAACCCGCATGGGTCATGTTTACCCTCAACCTATTGTTCATGGGAGCCATCTTTCTCCTCTGGAATAACATCTCTTGGGCCGCAGCCTCATCTACCGTCAGCAACACCACGGCCGTGCAAGGCTATCTCACCGACTCCTCTGGCACCCCGCTCGACGGCACAGTCAACCTCAGCTTTACCCTTTACGACGCGGCCGAAAATGGCAATCTGCTATGGGGGCCAGAAACCCATAACAACCACCCGATTTCGGCGGGACAGTACGCAGTGGCTTTAGGCAGCTTGACCAGCGGCGGCATCCCCACGGCCGTCTGGCAAAACAACGACCTCTATCTAGAAACCACGGTCAACAGCGAAACCCTCACCCCACGTGAAACGCTGCGAAATCCGGCCGTGGCCCAGTTCGCCCATCAAGTCGCCTATCCGCAACTCACAAGATATGTCCTATCCCAAGCAGGGGACAACACAATTCGTTGGCAAGGCCCAACAGGTGCCCAAGCGGCTTTAAATGCTGACAGCTGCAATGTAGGAAGCTGGTGTTGTGAAGCAAGCAATCAAATCTGTCTGTTGAAACAAGAAGCTGGAGCTGATGCTATTGTGGATCTAGCACTAGAAAACACAGAAGATATCGCGTGTATGATGGCCCATTCTGAAGATGATGTGCCATTAAGCAGTAAAGGCTTTTACTTCGCGACAGATGCTGGAAACTCGACCAGCTCAGGGCTTCCAGCGATTCGACTGAGTCGGGCAGGACAATCCGGCAACCCGATTCTGGACTGGAAAGTATATATCTTTACCTGTGGCTGGTAAGCACTCAGGAGGAAACCATATGAACAATCAAAAAACTTTTTTCCAAAACAACAAGCACTGGCAACGGCCGCAAACCATCTGGGTCATTACGATTATCAACAGTTTAATCATCGGCTTTGTAGTTTTGGGCTTTAGCTTACAACAAACAGTGTTAGCTTCCACCGCACAAATCAATACGGCCACAACAAGCTCGATGCAAAGTGTCATTCCATACCACGGGATGCTAACTGATAACACAGGGACACCTCTAAATGGATCAAATGACTTCACATTCCGCATTTTTACGACCAATACAGGCGGCATGGCTGTATGGAGCGAAACCCACATCGATGTGCCCATCATTGCAGGGCAATTCACAGTTGATCTCGGCAGTAAAAGCGGAGGGTTACCAAACAGCGTTCGCGGCTCAGCTTACTATCTCGAAACAGTTCTTAATGGGGAAACACTCTCTCCGCGTGAAGGAATTCAGATTGCTAGCCAATCTTTGGGAAGCATTATTGCGATGGATCGTGTAGGTGCACCAAGCTCAACTGGTCTAAACAATGATTCATCAAGCATTGTATCCGAAACGGTATCTCTCAATCACAATGCACAAGCCTTTGTTACCTTAACATGTGATTGCTACACAAAAAATGGGGGCGTTATCATTAGCGACTTGCGGGTAAATGGCGTGCGAGCCGATGGCGCTTCTGTCATTGCAGGAGCATGGCCTAATAACACCAGTAACCATACCAATGGTAATCGCTACACAGCATCACAAACCTACATTGTCTCGCTTGATGCTGGAGAAAATCTAATCGAGATGCAAAGCTATATACTTGACGATGGATATGGTTATATCTACCACACACACACTGGCATTTCATATATGATCATTAGCCCTTAGGAGATATTCCCATGTCCAAATTACTCTTCAATGGAATTACTATTGCAGTTAGCATTATGTCATTCATAATCGCCATTTACGCTAACAATAGCGTACAAAATCAAGTGATCGCGGCGCAAAACAATAGTACATATGAAATCGTTATTGTAGGCGAAACCGCCCCTCAAGCGCCTCAAGCTCTTGTCAACAGCCTCAAATCAACTCTGAAGCAATGGACTGGGCCGAGTCCAGACAATAATCAATTTTATTTTATCAACCTAAGATTAGAAGACACTTGGGCGATTGCCACACTAACGTACGCCAACTTGAGCCAAGAATTTTCACAACACGAACATTCTCATCTCAACACAGAAAATGTGTTTAACATTTTGCTGGTACAAAACAGTGGGTTATGGATTGGCGCATTGGATAAAGACTCTTTGGTACAAGATCTTTTAATACAGATCCCAGAAGCTGAATTAAGTCAATCAGCAAAAAACGCATTATTCCCCTCTCAATCAATCATTCAGCAACAACAGAGAGCTCCATCAAACAATAATTATCTTTTACCTTGGCCTGCAGGTAATGCTTGGGTTATGAGTAATTCAAACGGGTGGCATGACACATGGGGGGAAGCTGAAGGATATGCTCTAGATTTTGATATTGTTTCAGCATCCAATTCCGATATTCTCGCCTCTGCATCAGGTGTGATCACACATATTTGTGCAGGTGCTCAAGGCAACTATTTTGTCTATATCAAAACATCTGGCACGAATGATACGTTGATATATGGTCACTTAGATGGGCCAACAGTGACCGCTGAAAATTTACAAATCGGCAGCTCTGTTACACAAGGCCAAAAAATGGGGCGAATGTGGGAGTCTGATATTGCGGAAAGATCAGATAACTGTGGCAACTCAGATGGCACACATATCCACATGAATTTTCCATATAAGCCATTCACAATTGACAACTATCAATTTACTAGCAGCGATCCCCTTGCAGGCACAAACCTTTATTCAACAAATGGCACAATAGATACGACTGACCCAATTGTTCAAACCAGCCTCAATGGCACGGCCGGTTCCAACAACTGGTACACCAGCAATGTCCAATTCACAATGTCTGCCAGTGATAGCGGCTCCGGCGTATCCACCAAACAATATCGCCTCAACAATGGCAGCTGGCAACCCTATAGCAATGCGGTATCGATCTCAAGTAACGGCCAAACGAAAATCGACTATCGCGCTACAGACAATAGTGGTAACACAAGTACAATAGAATCACTCACCGTCAAAATCGACAAAACCGCCCCCACCCTCAGCCACACCCCCAACAGCAACACATGGCACACGGCCGATGTCCCCGTTACCATGACCGCCAGCGATAGCACCAGCGGCCTCGCCAGCCGTGACTATAGCCTAGACGGCGGGGCCACATGGCGGCCGTATAACAGCTCCTTTTCAATCACCACCAATGGTGCCCACCCCATCAGTTTCCGCGCCATCGACCAAGCGGGTCACACCACAACCAAACACACCGTTGTCTATCTCGACAAAACCCCGCCACAGCTCAACAGCATCGTTATCAACAACGGATCAAGCGAAACCAATCAGGTCAATGTCCGGCTACTTATCGACGCCACTGATAGCGCCAGCGGTATAGACGCTATTCGCTTTTCATCGGACAACAACACATGGAGCGATTGGCAGCCCCACCTCACCCAAATCGACTGGTCAATCTCGGCCGTCAACCAGCAATCCCACACCATTTACGCCCAAGTCCGCGACCGAGCCGGTTGGACATCACAGATCGCCTCAGATTCGATCCAGCTCAATCTTTACCCAGAGCGGCCGACTTCCAGCAGTTATCGTCTATGCGCATCCAACATCAATAATTTGGGTGGCCAAGCAGGGGCGGCCTCAACGAGATATCGACTCACCACGTCAGTCGGAGACCAAACGGGTGGCGTAACGAGTAATAGCGCCAGTTACCAATTACAAAGCGGCTATCTCGCGACCACCCGGGGCTGTCAATCTATCCCTGAACCGATTATCGGCCGTATTGAAATCACCCAGAATGGCCCCGACAGCCTCCGGTTTAACTGGTCCGATCCGGCCGCCAGTGGCCTCTGTCACTACGATCTTTATCAAGAAGCCACTCCATATGGGAATGGCACCAACTCAATCGCCCAAAACCAAACGGCCGAATGGATCGCCGATACATCGGCCCACCATAGCCTCGCTTACTATTTCTACCAAATCCAAATCACCTGTCAGGGCAATAGCACGGCCGAATCGACAGAAATCGGCGTGTTCAACTTCGCTCTCACCTCCGGCTCGCCTTAGAGCGTCATACCACACCGCTCAGGAGATGGCATATTTCCCAATGCCATCTCCTGAAAAAATTATCCAATCGGGCACGATTTGCGACGCTAGACAATCATCAGCGGCCGCTCAGCGCCACCAAAGCCATCAAAACCATACCCAACAAAAACGAAATAATATAACCACTTAAAACTGTCATTTGGTCTTCCAAAACTAAACATCCGGCCGATCCTCGGCCTACTTGTATCACTTATATACAAAGAGACGAAAAACGGCCGGATGTTACAAAATAGCCTACCGATTTAGAGGATTTGAAAATTCTGGCTCTTCGCTAAATAGTGTGCTTGCCACTTGAAAAAAATCGGTTAACTCGTAT
>WTJY01000515.1 GCA_011524645.1 Anaerolineales bacterium
TTGCTCCCCTCCTACAAGGGGCTGGGGGAGGTGGATTAACCCTCTCCCCCAGCCCTCTCCCAACGGGAGAGGGGAGCTTTTGAACTGTAACCAACCCCAAACAAAAACTTTATGGACCAAATCATCTCTTTCCAACATGCCATTATTAAAGATTTAGAAACGGCCGGCCGCGCCAGCCCCTACACCGCCGATGCCAATGAACCGGACCCACGTTACAAAAGCTACGGCGTTCGCGCCAAAGAAACCAAAGCGATATTCACCAAACACCGCCCTACCATTCGATCCCTCCCCCCAGATCAGCAAATCGATCTCGCCAAAACACTCATCCGATCTAAATTTGGGGAACAACAATCGATCGCGCTCTTTATTCTGCAAAAACACACCTCTTATTTTTCCCCCAGCCGCTTCGCAGAACTAGACAGCCTCATCCGTTGTCTACATGGCTGGAGCAAAATAGATGCGTTTACTGGCTCACTGCTACGAGACATTTTATGGCAACATCCGGCCGAATTCTCAGAACTCGTCCGCTCTTGGAATAACGATCCCGACATGTGGCTCCGCCGAGCCAGCGTCGTCCTTTTTACGCGCAAAGTTGCAAAATCGGGCCAATTCAACAATTTCGCGCTCGAAATGTGCCATAATCTGATTCATGCCAAAGAAGATTTGGTCCAAAAAGGGGTCGGCTGGGCACTTAAAGATTTAATGCGCTCCGACAAAGAGCGCATCAAAAGCTATGTCCGCCAGTTGCGCCAGCAAGGTGTTTCGAGCGTAATCACCTTATATGCCATTCGCGACCTAAAAGGGGAAGAACGGTCGAACATTCTGGCGAAGCCAAGTAGCATAACAACACAGTCCACCATCGATCATAAATAAGCCCCACGCAACGCCCCACGTCTCAGCTCGAATAATCGGTGAAACACCGAGTTTAACAGCCATTCAGTGCAACCTTACAGCCGATCAACCCGTACATAAGAGTATAGAAAGCGATGAGGTTAATCATGTCCAATAATGTCAATCCAAAGCAGAGACGTCACACATCAAATCAACAAAATGGCTCGATTTTCGGAGCCCTTGTTTTAATCGGTATCGGTGTTTACCTACTACTCAACAATTTAGGGGTCGTCACGCTCGAAGCCAATTGGAAAGCGCTATTCTCTGTCTGGCCGGTATTCCTAATCTTTGGTGGGCTCGGTATTTTAAGCAAGCAAATCCCCCCACCAACCGGCCGTTTACTCCAACTTGTCGTTAATGTAGGAGCATTCGCGTTTTTTGTGGCGGTACTCTTTTTTACCGATCAAGTCCCCTTTATCGATCAAGTCAACACGGCCGAAATACAGCGAGAGCAGGTCACAGTCCCCCGCGACGGGGTCGATACAGCTGAAATCACCCTCGATTTCACCTCACGGCCGGTCACCGTCAACGCCTTAAATGATAGCCCACACCTGCTCGACGGCCGTGTCAGCTATACCGGCAACTTACGCCTCGATCAATCGATTTCTGACGACGAAGCGACCGTATCTTTGGGCGTGAACAGCACCTCTTGGTGGCAAAACGTGACATGGTCTAACGAAGACCGTTGGGAAATCGGCCTAAATCCATCAGTCGCGACCGAGCTTAATCTT
Organism: Anaerolineales bacterium; assembly: GCA_011524645.1. Taxonomy (GTDB): domain Bacteria; phylum Chloroflexota; class Anaerolineae; order Promineifilales; family Promineifilaceae; genus WTJY01. The sequence continues at coordinate 1,623 of WTJY01000515.1, forward strand.
GATTTAGCCTCCGGTGCCAGCACCTTAAACCTCGCCAAACTGAACCTAACCGGCCTGACGATTGACAGCGGGTCCGGTGCCAGCACCATCAACCTCCCCGAAGGAAACTATGACATCAGCTATGATGGTGGTTCAGGCGGTGGGCAGATTAACTTACCCGCCAGCGGTCAGCTCGAGCTAATCATGGATACCGGTTCCGGCGCAGTCGCCCTTTACCTCCCCCCAAATATGGAAGCCTATGTCATTGTAGACGGCGGTAGCGGCCGTTGGAACATCGACCAAGATCGCTTTCAACTGGTTGAAAAAGACGGCAACGATTCAATTTGGCAAACGGCCGATTACACCGAAGGGAGCGAAAACAGCCTCTACCTTAACTTAGACATGGGATCCGGTTCAATCAGCTTACAAACCGTCGAATAAAACCCGACTTAAATGGTCAATGGAGCATCTCGGTGTGAGAGTTGCCTCATTGACCATCGGCAATTGACCATTTATCGTCTACCATTCCCCCTACCTCGCTCTCGCCTCTCACCTTTCTTAGTGCTACACTACCCACAAAACATTCAATGAACTAATTTATAAGGTTAACAAGAGGCGAAATGGGTCAAAAATTCGACTATGACATGATTGTGATCGGGACGGGTCCATCAGGGCAGAAAGCGGCCATCCAAGCGTCCAAAGTAGGCAAAAAGGTACTTATCGTTGACCGCCGAGAATTTGTCGGAGGCGTTTGTGTCAACACCGGAACCATCCCCAGCAAAACGTTACGCGAATCGGTTTTACACCTTTCCGGTTTCCGCGAACGAAATATCTACGGGGCATCGTATCGGGTTAAACCGAAAATTACGATGGATGATTTAAATTTCCGTTGTGGCCACGTAATGCGTAATGAAATCGAGGTGGTTAAGCATCAAATGCTCCGTAACCAAGTCGAACTTATTTATGGTGTGGCGACATTTGTCGACGAGCATACGGTCAAAATCATCCAGCACAAAGGGGACCAGCTCGTCTCGGCCGAAAACATTGTTGTGGCGGTCGGCACCAAACCGGCACGGCCGGATCGCATCGGCTTCAAAGAAAACTATGTCTTCACCAGCGACGAGATTCTCAGCATCTGTGACGTACCAAAATCATTAGCGGTTGTCGGCGGTGGGGTCATTGGGATCGAATACGCCAGTATTTTCGCGGCCCTCGGTGTCAAAGTCACCGTAATCGATATGCGGCCATCACTGCTTAGCTTTGTCGATGACGAAATCGTCGATGCGCTTGTCCATCATCTGCGCCACCAACGGGTCACCTTCCGTTTGGGCGAAAAAGTCGAGAGCTTGGAATATAACGAAGAAGATGATCGGGTCGTCACCATTCTCGCCAGTGGCAAGCGGGTCATTACCCACAAAGCGCTTTATGCCATCGGCCGTAGCGGTGCTACCGATGAACTTAATATCGCCCAAATCGGCGTTGAGCCGGATCATCGCGGCCGACTAAAAGTCAATGAGCATTATCAAACCAGTCTGCCCCATATCTATGCGGTCGGCGACGTAATCGGCTTCCCCAGCTTGGCATCAACCTCGATGGAACAAGGACGCCTCGCCTCTGCCCACATTTTCGGCCTGCAAACCAACAGCATACCAGAGCTCTTTCCCTACGGCATTTACGCCATCCCAGAAATATCGATGGTGGGCAAAACGGAAGAAGAGCTCAACGAAGCCAGCATTCCCTATGAAACAGGCAAAGCGTATTATCGGGAAATCTCGCGCGGTCAAATTATCGGCGATCAGATCGGTATGCTCAAAATGATCTTCCATCTGGAAACACGTAAGCTGCTCGGTGTGCATATCATCGGTGAAGGGGCTAGCGAGCTGGTCCATATCGGCCAAGCGGTCCTCGCCTTTGGTGGCACAATCGACTATTTCGTCAACACTGTATTCAATTATCCAACGTTTGCGGAAGCGTATAAAGTAGCGGCCCTCAATGGGAAGAATAGGCTCTCAGGATAAGAGAAAGATCAAGAGAAACGATAGGGATAGAAAAACAAACGCTATCCCTATCGTCTAAATTTCTATCGCTTAGCGAATGCCACTAGGGATAAACGCAGTGGGTGCGATCGCGGCATGGCCGGTCTGTTCTTCGTATTTGCCCACGCGACTAAACAATTTTTGAACTTTCTTTTCAACGAGGTCATAGTCAAGCGTGTCCAAAACGGCCGACGTCCGCATAACACCTTGTTCGTTTGGAATCTCGCGCACCCGCTTAATCCCTTTAATCAAAGCCTTACGCCCATCCACACCCAAGTTTCTCAGTGCCACGTCCAAAACATCGGTCACATGTTCGCGTGGACCATAAACTTTAGCCGCCGCAACCACGGCCGCAAATTTGTTATAGTCTGGAATCAAATCCCCGGCCGGCATAGCGAAGAATTTAACCACATCAAACAATGCTTCCAACGCTTGGGTTGGATAATAGTAAAGGAACAAACGAGCACCTTCCAAGAAGAAATTATAATGTGCCGCTTCATCAACAGCGATAACTTGCGCCGCTTGAGCCAAAACGGGATCAACATCCCCTGCGAAATCTTCTAAACCACTTTGACCACGGGCAATTAAGCCGGTATTTAAATAATTGACCTGAGTCGCACGTTCTTGAATAACGGTGTAAAACATCATGTGCATCGGGTTATCCCACGGCAATTCCCACTCTTGAGAGCGAAGCGTATCTTTGTACTCTTCGATCCATTCAGGTGACCGGAAACGAGAGAATAAAAGGGTGTTTTCCCATAGGTCCGAATGTTTTTCTTCTTCAGATCCCCAGCGAATATGGAACTGAGAACGGCCGTGGCTACGACGAATCACGCGCAACAAGGCGAAGACATAATCTGGAACATATTGCTCAACGGCGAAAAACCCTTCCAAGATCGTATTCATTTTTTCTGAATGATCTGTCCGTAGGTTTCGCCAGTCAAAATCGGTGTTCGGGTTCCAATTACGGGTTTTTTGAGAACGAGAAACATACCAACGGTACAACCCTAAAAAGGAACGTTCCAAAATACGGTCTTTCTCTTCATTGCTTAAAAGACCAACGGGGGTTGACGGCCGATGTGCCGCCATTTCTGTTTGCAACTTTTCTACACTCATAAATTTCCTTCTGGTTTCAACAGAAGACAAACAAAATCGGCCGTTATACAACACCTTCGCCCATACGAACGGTCTAACTGGATTGTCTCCCCCTCCCAAAAGGAGAGGGGAACTTTTTATCTGGCGCAAATTAAAAATAGTTGAGCCAACAGCCTGACATATTTTTAATTCAATGCATAAATTTGCCCTAAAGGGAAAACTTTTGTCACTTGTGCCTAAAAATGGTTAAGGTATTGTTATAATGAACCTATTGTTGTTTCCATCAAAGAACTTTTATTTAATGGTTGCTAAATGGCTACTAATTGTTGATTAATAAGACACAATTTGGTTAACAACCAACAGTATAAACACAATGTGGTCAAACCAGTTACGGAATTGTATAAACAGGTCGTTAACAAGGCGACGAAAATAAGTTGGCCTTAAGAAATCATTTCGTCAGAT
>WTJY01000462.1 GCA_011524645.1 Anaerolineales bacterium
AATTATTTTTAATTCGCGTCAAATCAAAAGCTCCCCTCTCCCAACGGGAGAGGGGAGCAAAACCGCTTGAATCTGCAGCTCCTTGAAACGCATAACGAGCCTAAGAAAATATGTTATTTCGCAATCGAAACTTGGCGCTTTTGTGGCTGGTCAACATCACCACAACCTTTGCCATCGAAATATTTACGATTTTTGATCAAATCGGATCAAACCCAGACAAAATTGCGCAACTTAAGCAAAACAAAATTGTTTAAGCCTATATGAAAATCGATACAACAATGCAACTCGGAGCCCCTTACAACAAAGAAGAGATGCTGGCCGCTTTTAAGGCCGAGCATCAAATGGTTTATGATTTTTTCGTAGCCATTCCCGCCGACCACTTTTTTAGCGCACCCGATGGGGTGTGGACACCGGCCGACAATTTGGTTCATTTAACCGTTTCCTGCAAACCGCTTGTTATGGGGATGAAATTACCAAAACTCGCCCTTCGTATGCGTTTTGGCAAACCGGACAAACCCTCTCGCTCACTCGCCGCCGTGCGGTCCGAATACATTCATGTCGCACTCGCCGGTGGTGGTGTCGCGACCGGCCAATATGTCCCACAAGTCAAAGCGACCACAGCGGCAGAAAGAAGCAAAATATTAGACCGCTGGCAGAAAGTAGGGCGCGACATGGAAAAAACGTTAGCCAAATGGGAGGATGCGGACCTCGACACAATCGCGGTGCCGCACCCATTACTAGGCAACATGACACTGCGGGAGATTTTATTCTTTACCCTTTATCACAATTTACACCATGTACGTGATGTGCAACAGTTACTCAGCTTACCCCAAAGTGAATGGTTTGACCCTGTCTTTGTAGAATTAAAATAAGCGGTGTAGAACACAGCACCCCAATTTATAGGCAACAAAAAAGCGCCCCTGCGAACAAGGGCGCTTCCAAAAATCAGAAAAACGCAGGCCAGAATTAGTGGCCGGTGCCTTCATCCCAAGAGTTCAAGTATTTAACTTGACGATCAGTCAAAGTATCGATATTGATCCCCATCGCTTGTAATTTGATGGTCGCAATTTCTTGGTCAACTTCGTAAGGAACAGTCAAAACTTCGTTGCCCAAGGTTTCTTGGTTGTCCAACAAATAGCGTGCTGCCATCGCTTGTCCAGCGAAGCTCATGTCCATAACTGATGCTGGATGACCTTCAGCGGCCGCCAAGTTCACTAAGCGCCCTTCACCAAGGATGTTAATCCGGTTGCCGTTTGGCATGGTGTATTGTTGAACTGAAGGACGAACCAATGCTGGTTCACCAGCATATTCAGCAAGTTCTTTCAAGTTAATTTCAACATCGAAGTGACCAGAGTTAGCCAAAATCGCACCGTCTTTCATCACTTGCATGTGATGAAGGTCAAATACGTGGATGTTACCGGTCGCACTCAAGAAGATATCCCCTTCTTTCGCCGCTTCCATCATTGGCATGACACGGAAACCGTCCATGACCGCTTCCAAGGCTTTCAATGAATCAACTTCGGTTACAATAACATTCGCACCCAAACCGCGTGCACGCATGGCAACACCACGGCTACACCAGCCGTAACCACCGACAACAAAGGTTTTACCAGCGATCAAATAGTTGGTCGCACGAATAATCCCGTCCATGGTTGATTGGCCGGTTCCGTAACGATTGTCAAACATGTGTTTGGTCAATGCGTCGTTAACCGCCATTACTGGGTATTCCAATTTCCCTTGAGCAGCCAAAGCGCGCAAACGGATAACACCGGTTGTGGTTTCTTCGGTACCGCCGATCAAGTTCGGCAACAATTCGCGTCGATCAGTATGCAGCGTACTCGCAACGTCAGCACCATCGTCCATCACGATGTGGGGCTTGTGGTCTAAAATCGCGTTCACATGGCGATGATAGGTTTCGTTGTCTTCACCTTTAATCGCGTATACAGGAATTTCGTATTGAGAAACCAAAGCGGCCGCAACATCATCTTGCGTACTCAATGGGTTACTCGCACACAAAACCACATCAGCACCACCTTTTTGCAAGGCAACCATCAAGTTTGCGGTTTCTGTGGTCACATGCATACAACCGGCGATACGAATATCTTTGAACGGTTTTTCAGCATCAAAGGTTTCGCCAACCCCTTTCAATACGGGCATTTCTTGTGCAGCCCATTCCATACGATGACGGCCGCCTGGGGCCAAATCAATATTTTTAATATCAAAATCCATTTTAAATCTCCTAAAACTTCCTAAACAATATTAGGTGCCGAAGCACAACATAATACCGAGAACTTACTGATTTACGCTAATCAAATAGGGTATCCAGCGCCCCTTCATCATCAAAATTGGCACGATAACGCTCCACAAATTCACCAACAGTGTAGCTGTGGCTCTGTGTGCCCATTTGCTCCAACACATATGAAGATGCAAGCGCCCCCATACGGCCGCATACACCCCAAGGGAGTCCAAGTTGAATCCCTCGCATCAAGCCAGCACGGAAAGCATCGCCAGCCCCAGTCGGCTCAACAATTTTGTTCAAAGGAACGATCGGAATTTGGTATGTTTCACCATCGATCGTCAATTCAGAACCATCTTTCCCTTTGGTTACCAACAAGCCATTCGCTTTGGCTTTGATTTCTTCAGTCGTTAAACCGGTCTTTTCACGAATCATACCCAATTCGTATTCATTTACGGTGAGCATGTAACAACCATCAAGGCCTTCATGCAAATCTTCACCAGACAGCCAAATCGTCTGTTGACTGGGATCATAAATATACTTCAAGCCGATTTCTTTACATTCCCGCACATAATTTTGCATAGCGACCGGGTCATTGGGGGAAATAATCGCTAAATCTGCATTCGGTGCACACTTGGCCAAGCTTAGTTTACCCGCATAAGCCATCGCACCGGTATAAAAGCTCGCAATTTGATTGTGTTCACTATCGGTATTGACAAAAAATGAAGCACAATGCTCACCCTCAATGATTTCAGTCGCACTCGTATCCACACCATGAGCATCTAACCATGCGCGGTAAGAGGTAAAATCTTCACCAGCGGTTGCCATCATCAAAGGAGCACCGCGTAATAACCCAAGCGTATAAGCGATATTGGGCGCGATTCCGCCACGCTGTTTCTGCATCGATTCAACTAGAAAGCTTAAACTAATTTGATGCAATTGATCTGGCAAAATATGGTCCCTAAATTTTCCAGGAAATGACATAAGGTAGTCGAATGCGACCGACCCTGTTACTACGATATTCATACAGTTTTCTCTGATTTGATAGATTCAACACACAACAAAAACCCCTTAGATAAGGGGTTAAGATGGCATATCATTCAATTTTGCCCACACAAAAAGGTGGTAAAGATTGACTTGGTTAAAAAGCTACCTAGATTATAACACAGGCACGAAGAAGTCCAAGTAGGCCCAAAAAGCCAAAAGCCACCTAGGGCAATCCCATTTTAAGTCAAATCGATAGTAACAATACCTTCGCCAATACAAAGCGTCTAATTGGATTTGCCCCTCTCTCAACGGGAGAGGGGCTGGGGGAGAGGGGAATTTATAAAATCCACCTCCCCCACCCCCTCCTCATAGTAGGGGGGAGAAACGACAGATTACTTTTGTTACAGAGCAATTAGAATGCTATTGCTCTGGCAATTCACTTAAGATTGCGCCAAGGTACAAAAAATGTATACTGATAATAGTTGGTAGCCTGTGTTGCCTTATATTTATCAACCTATTCCTACTTATTCTCATCTTCTCACCTCTTCATCAATCACTAATTTCTTAATCACCGCCATCATTTCACTTCATCAATCATCAAAAATGGCCTGCTGTGAATCTACATAAATCGAAAAACTAACATTCACGCATCAAAAAACATGTAAATCTTGCTGTTATTTCTCACGGCAGGCATGGTTATAAAAGATCAGAAGCGAAAAAGGAATATGACTATTCATATTTCATCAACTTCGCTCATGCCCATTTTGCGGACTTACAACCAACAAAATAGGCACGCTAGCACTTGATACAAAGGAGGATTGTCCCAAATTCACAACTCAATTACTTGACATAAAACAAGACAGGCGTGTTGCTTTTAGTGCGGTGGATCCCCGCCTACGCGGGGATGACAGCCTGTAAATCGACTATTTTTGAACGATTTACGCTTATCCCACCAAATTCGGCAACACCAGCAAATTTTTAGTGAATTAGAAGCGAGCAGTGGGATCGGGGGCGGGTCATAGTCACCGGCACTCCAAATCAAACACGTAGTGAACTCTTCTAGTAGTAAAACAAGGAAGCACAATGTTTATTCAAAAAAATGATATTCAATATATCAACAGTGTCACACATGAAGGAAAAGTCATTATCTTAGCAACCTCTACAGAGGGTCAAATCTTTTACACCATCAAACAAGATGGTTTTGAAGACAGCTATCTCAATACCCCTGCGGAACAAAGAACGGGGTGGGAAAATTGGCAACAGTTAGAACTCCCTGATGAAGATGACGATATTTCTGTCGTTAACAAGGAAAAAAAGGAGCTTACGTATCAAAACGAGGCCAGTCGATACGTATTCAAGTCTTGTTACAAAACTCAAAACCGTACGTTTGCGGCCCCTGTGCAAGCGATTTCTGCATTTGACCATCTTTATATCTTTCGCCAGTCAGACACCAACACATTGCTCGTTGATCGGTTTGTTGTAGATGGCATGACCAACACACTCAACCGCAAATTGGATGTCCGGTTTAAAAGAAGCAGACAAAAACACACCCCCACAAAAAGCATGGCCAAAGAAAATCACGGGCTGACCAATATCGATACGCTAGATTTTCGCGATGCCAACAATCAATTTTTTTATGAGCCAACGATAGAAATACATGCGGTCAGCCATCTTTATCAGGGATGGTTTTCTGTCGTCGTGGTTCCTACGATTGAACACAATGTTCATCGCTGGCATATCTTTGCTTACAATAGTGGCACACACAAAGTTGAATTGACCACGCTTCGTGTGTCGAAAGAAGGTTTATTTGAAGCCAAAGACTATACGATTTTTGAGCTACTCGAAGGAATCATTGTCCCTCACCAAATCCCAGGTGTAATCAAGCGCACATTAGACATTAATGCAACGATCACCAACGGACCGACGGCGACCAAATATGATATTCAACAAGCCCAATTGACACAATCGGGTCAGAATCAGCTTCTCAAAATAGACACACGTGTCATGCTGACAATTCCAACCGACAAAGGGGCCGCCGCTTTAAGTTTTTCAATTGCCAAAGATGGCACACTGGCCCAGATCGATGAAAAGCCAACACAAACAACGATTCGTAGCGACCAGAAAGAAATCTTATTGCCCCTTAACACCTTAGATGAAATCAGAGCATTTGGGGACACAACACCTACTCCGCAAGGGGTCATTCAAGGGCTGTCTGTAGGTACGCAAGATGAAGATGTAGAAGATTTAGTCAAAGTTTTAACAGGTAACAAAGCGGCCGACTTAGAAACAGGAGATGAAGTTAAGATCTCAGGAAATAGTAGCTATCAAGGGCTATATCAGGTCAAACGTGTCAACAATGACACATTCGATGTGGATATACCGGCCGCTGAGGGGCTTGGCTATTGGGAAAAGAAAGAGCAGAAAGAAAGCGGGTTAATCTTTGATGGCATGATTACAGCTTACGCCCGCACGGCCGATGGCAAGCTACAAGTCACCTGTAAAAATCATGGCTTAGCCAACGGCGATCAGGTCCAGATCTTAGCCACAGAATCGTATAATGATACCTATCCTATACAGAAAATTGATGACACCACATTTGTCATCAACCACCAATGGCCGGAAGGAGAAGTAGTCAATGTCCAACTCGCCTCGCAAAAACGGCGCGGCATGGTACTCGATGGTACGAGTGACTACATTGAGGTTCCATTTAGCCCCACATTAAACACCAAAACCTTCACGATAGAAGGTTGGGTCAAACCCCAAGCAGGTCGCAACTATCGTGCGGTCATTACCAGTCGTGACAGCTTACGAACCATTCAAGGGTATATCATTTATATCACGCCGAACAACAAATGGTCTTTATGGATCGGTCACGGAGGTGATTGGCAAACGATTGATGGCCCCACTATCCAAGCTGGGGTATGGACCCATCTGGCGGGCACCTATGACGGCCAAACTTTAAAGTTTTTTATCAACGGCGCAGAAGTAGGGTCACAAAATAGCACATATATACCGAATATTAAACAGCCGCTACGCATCGGCGCAGGTGCCACCGAAAGCGATCCGAACTATTTCTTCCCCGGCCAAATTGCCGACGTTCGCTACTGGGACATCCCACGCACGGCCGATCACATCAAAAACAGCATGTACTTGCAGCTACGGGGCAAAGAACTTGGCCTAGCCGGCTACTGGCGCTTGGGTGGTTTGTCGGAGGGGCGCGTGCTTGACTTTTCAACCAATGAAAATGATGGTCAGGTTCATGGCACACCCTATATCAGCGCCAAAACGCTAAAGCGAACGATTGGCGATGGTTCAACGGCCGTCAAATACAGCAATGATGAATTATTTGCGGTTAGTGAAAGGGCTACTTACAAAGAGAGTTTCGAGTTTAAGGTCAATTCGAAAACAGCAATTAACTTAGCTTATTTAAACAATGCTGACGGCCATGGCACAGGCAATAGAATATTTACCCTATCTTATTGGGGCAAAACAAGCCGCACGGCCGAAAAAAGGATACCAATCACCATCGTCAAACAGCATGACATTGAAAAAGTAGATAATGAGTGGTATCGCATCTCGGCCGATGTCACCATTCCAGACAAAGTGAGCTTGTTAAGATCTTTCGAAATCACCGATATTCATGGTGCTTGGCAAACGATCGAAATCCGCAAACATCATTTCCATCTACAACATGACAGCATTACCCAATCGCAACACAATGACAAAATTTCTCTAACCACACTAGCTAATAGTCAAGTCAAGGTCAAACGTGATTTGCATGAATTAGCGAAAAAAGAGCAACTAGAGGTAAGCCTACTCCAAGAACTGCGCCGTCTCCAGCAACGTCTCGAGGCTCTAAAGAATCTAGAGCAGACAAGACAGCAAGTCAGCCGCCTACATGCTGAAATCGCTTCGCATGAAAAAGAATTGGCAAAATATGAAGCGATAATCCGCAATCCATTCAACTATTGGTGTTTTATTTATTCGAATAGAATAAGCAGACATGTAGGAACTTCCAAGGAAGCTATCAGCAAACATTGGTCTTTCGAAGAAATAGCAGGGGTATATCACATCGTCCATCGCGAATCTAACTCCCTACTAGAAGACGGCACCCACGAAACCTTTTTGAGATTGCAATCTGAAGCGGCACAAATAAGAAGAGACCTGCCTACTTTGTATTCTTATGTCAAGAATTTTTGGGAGTGGCGCTTACAAAATACAGCACAAAACAGATATAGAATTGTCAATTCGGCAACTCATGGGGATTTTGCAGGTATAGGGCTCCCATCGTATTCTCCCTCAGAAACCGAATACCTACCAATACTGGATTACTCAATCACTTCTACGGGTCAGCCCATCTCTGAGAGTTATATCAAAGAAACCAACAAAAAAATCACATCAATTCAAAAAACTCTAAAGGAAAAGCGTGCAAATGCAGATCGTCTAGAAGAAACCTTACGACAAGGAGATAAGAATAAGAAAGCTTGGGAAAATCGACTAGCCGAAGTTATGAAACAAATCGAACAAGTGCAAATCGCTATCAATCGCTTAAATGCTCAACTCCTGCGCAATTTGCGACAAGTCAAACAGACCGCACAGCAGATGTCCCCCATCGCCAAAGACCAGCAAGGCTTGATGACTCAGGGTGCGCTATTGGGATTTGTGCAACCGGCCAGCCGACTTCACACCACAGAAACAAGCGAAGGAAATGTCCAACTTAGCTACTTTGACACCCAAGGGCGTGTGCGACAAACGAACTATGATGCCACGGCCGATGACAAAAACGCCTTATTTGAACAATGGGAGCCAGAAGCGCAAAGAGCTTGTTTAAATCTAAACCAAAGCAACAGCTATATTGAGTTAAAAAAACACATTTTCTTACGTAAGAGCTGGAGTGTTGAGTTGTGGTTTGTTTATCCTCTACCGGAAAAGCCAGGCATATGGAGTTCATTCATCCGAGGGGACAATTATGACACTCAGATCATGATCAAAGATGGGAACCGGCTCGGCACATACTGGGGGGGCAGTGACCAACATTTCTACGATAGCGGCTTTAATTTAGACCTTCTACAGGCCGGTTGGCATCATTTAGCGGCCGTAGGTCAAGCAGATACCGTCACCTTCTACATTGATGGCGAAAAAGTTGGCGATCTCAAAGAAAAAGTGATCGCTGATGCCCAAGCGGAACTAGATAAAGACCCAGATAGCGAACAGGCGGAGCAAGAGCTACAAAAAGCGAAAAAGCTAGATCTCAATAAAACAAGCATCATTAAATCGATCGGTAATCGTATAAAGGGAGGGCAACAAGTTGGCAAATTGGCAGAGGTCCGCATCTGGAACACAGCGCTCACAAAAAACGAAATCGCCATAAATAGCAACACCCTGCTAACCGGCAATGAGCCAGACTTGCTGGCCTATTACCCTCTAAATGAAGCGATCGGCAAAATCGCCAAAGACGGCACAAAACGAGGGAACAATGGGAATATAGTAGGCGAAAATTGGTGGATATGTACCGCACCGATAGGTAACCCCGGCCACCATGCGATGCAATTCGATGGTCGCAATGATTACATTGAATTGTCCAAGCCGCTCCCCATCTTCTCGAGTTCGTTTACAATTTCAATGTGGATCAAAATAGACTACAGTGCAGATCGTATGGTGCTTTTAGGCGATTACAAGCTACCCAACTCCATCGATGTTGATTTTTCAATAACAAGTGATGGTAGGCTTCGATTTTATTGGAACAACCAACCAAATTTGTATGGCAAAACCAACTTAAAGGATAACCAATGGCACTTTGTAAGTTTCGTTAGGGATAAAGAAAACTCACATGTTTATCTATACGTCGATGGATCGCTTGATAACCAATATGTGGGGGCAATCCCAGACAAAATCGCCCACACGGGTCATCGTATCGGCGCCGATTCGCGTCTCAAGGAAACCTGTTTCGCGGGGCAAATCGCCAATCTGCAAATCTGGTCCAAGGCTCAATCTGCGGCGGAAATTAGAACGATGATGTATCAATGGCTAACAGGGCACGAGACAGACTTAGCCGCCTATTATCGTCTTGATCATATTAACCATGAAAGAGGAGAAAACCAAACCCTCGATTTAGCAGGCAATAATCATGGGATTGTCCACGACGCGATCATCATTCAAACCAATACCCTCCCCCTCAATCATGGTCAGCTCTGCTCAGGCGAATACAGCACAATCAGTATTGACAAAACAACCAACCAAAAAATAGCCATGATGCGACGCTACTTAGCTTATCCTACCGGCAACGGCATCACCATGTTTTACGACAAGCGGGTTGAACAGCTAGAGCTTAAATGGATTGGGAATGCTCAATTTGCGCCCACCTTGTTGGGATATATCGAAGGTGCCCCACCGGTCCCGAGCGAAAATCTAACGATAAATGAGGATTACAATGGCGCGACATCGGTAGAATTAACCATGTCCGAAGACATCGCCTTTAATTGGAATCGAGCACAAGATGCCGGCTTAGGAGGAACAATCGATGCTTACTTTGGGATTGGTGGTAAAACCTCAATCTTAGTCGCGCCTATGGGTATCGGCACATCGGTCGGCATTGAAGGGAAAGCGGTCCATAAAGGGGATTTCGATTTCAACTATCAATTTCTAAATGAAAGTAGCATTACATCCAGCTCCGCATTGAACATGACCGACAAACTGGCCTTAAGAGGCACATCAGAAACAACGCCTCATTTCCCACATCTGGGTAAACGCTTTATTCCTAAAAATATCGGTTACGCTCTGGTCGTTTCATCTCTTGCCGATGTTTTTGTCATGCGGCTAGCCCGCAGTGGAACGATGACAGGCTACCAAGTTCGGCCGGTAGAAGGTATCCCCCCTGATGTCAACACCATCACCTTTTTAATGAATCCGGCCTATACCATGAATGGCAGTCTCGATGGCTTAACCGGTAGCGCCGCAACGAGCAACAGGTTCTTTAGACATGTCCCAGACATGCGCTCCCAATACGGCTCTCTTTACCCTGCCAGCTACTATCGCCTAAAAGAAGCCTACGATCTCAAGCAGGCAATTGAGGCTGAAGACAAACGCCGAGAATCCTATTTTTCAAACTTTAATGTGCGCCTCGTCGATGAAACATCATTAGACCGAAATATCGATTCCGGCCCAAGTCCAAGCCGTATCAATTTACAACGTGAAGAAGATCAACAAGACGGCACACCAGAAACGAATGAACAAATAGCGCAAGTACAAAATGAAAAAGTGGAAGCATTTCAAAATTCTACGACCGCTCAGGCTAAAGAAACAGGCGCAAAGGCCAAGGCTAGACATGCGGAAATTCAAAGCAAGATCAAAGACCAAGATCAAAGGGTGCAAGCCACTGAAAGTTTTGCCAGTTGGCAAAAACGAATGGAAGACATCCAAATTCGCGCAGGTAAGCGAAATATTGTCAATACATATGTCTGGGATGCCGACGGGGGGCTCCGCATAGAGGCTCAAAGCTTCGCCAACACGGTTGAACATACGATCGGGGGCTCATTCAATATGAATGCCGGATATGGTTTTGAAGGGGACTTTGTGGGAGGACAGATCGCGGCAGCCTTAACCGCGCAGGCGACAATCAATCTCACCCAAACCATGTGTAAAACCGAGTCCCGCAGCAAAGGGTTCGAACTCAATGTCAATTTAGATGGGTTAGAGCATCGAGGCATAACAAACTACGACGACAAGCCGCTCATGCCGGGCGAGAAAGTGGATCGTTATCGCTTTATGAGTTTTTACTTGGAAGGCAGCACCGATAATTTCCAAGACTTTTTCAACTATGTCGTCGATCCAGAATGGTTACGTAGCAACGATGAGGAGGCCCGTGCCCTTAGACAAACACAAGCGGGTAAACCGAATAAAACATGGCGGGTTTTGCATCGTGTCACATACGTCGAGCGCCCCGCCCTCATGGGCTTTGGTCAAGATGTACGTAAAACACGTGCCCTGAAAGAAAAAGAGATCAAAAAGACGTTATATTACAAAGTCACGCAACTAGAAAAAGCTAACAAAGAATTGGCGAAAAAGCTTGATAAAATTCTTAGCAAGCTATCTTAGTACATCGTCCTAAAAGTTTTGTGCATTTTGCAGAACGGACTCTTTTGCTCCCCTCTCCTGTTGGGAGAGGGGAGCTTTTGGGGGGTGTCCGGTAGAGAAATTCAAGAAACAAATTTACCTTGAAGGCAAATTATTTGTCACAGCGATCTCAAAATGGGCAAGGTATTGAAAGAAGTTCTCGTGATAGTACGGCCGGAAAATCGGCCACAGAACTTAAGCAAAGTAAACAAAAAGGCTTTATTCAGCCACACAACTGACCTGCCACTCACGGCCGTTCAGCCTTACCTCTCCCTGCCAATAAATTTCTCGGTTAACCCGTATCTCGATCACTCGCTCATTAACCACATCAACCCAAATCTCATTACCTGCCAACTGAACATGCGGAAACGTTTGCAACGGCCGTACCACCTCCCCACCTTTTAGACCAACATACCCCTCCGGCTCAAGCAATAACACAACATCCGGCATCACCGTATCGCCCAAACTCAACTTCATCCCCTTCATTACGTCCCACTCAACTGTCAACGCGGCCGATTCAGCCATCACTCCCTGCAACATAAGGCAGTCCTGCTCGGCCGTATAAACGACCGCGATATCAGGATCAGGTCGGCGCGGATCAAACACAGCGAACTGAATGAACAAAACAGCTGTAAAAATACCGCCGAGCAACAGTCGCCGTAGCCGATATACCCATAATTGATTTCCACCTATTTCTCGCATCTGTTAAACTATATCGATCATGACAGATACAATCCACTACGCTATCGATACCAATCAAATCGGCACCTTGTGCATTAATCGGCCAGATTCCCGTAATGCCTTAAATTGGGAAGCGCAACAAGGGTTTGCCACGGCCGTTCAACAAATAAGTGACCAGCCACCGGCCGTGCTAATCATCACCGGCACAGGTGATCAAGCATTTATTTCCGGTGGCGATCTACGTGAGCTTGATCACCACAAACAGACGGGGAAACAACTCAACACGGTCATGACCAACGCCCTAAACCGCTTGCACCAGCTTCCGTGCCCGGTCATCGGTGCCATTAACGGACACGCGATCGGGGGCGGCGCGGAAATCGTCACAGCAACCGATCTGCGCGTCATGTCGGATCAGGCTCAAATCCGCTTTGTACAGGTCCGCATGGGGTTAACAACCGGTTGGGGAGGGCTCGGCCGTTTGGTCCCTCTTGTAGGACAAAGCCACGCCATGGAGCTATTGCTCGCAGCCAAACCGGTCACCGCCCAAGAAGCTTTAGCGATCGGGCTTGTTCATCGCATCGCGCCGAGAGGAGAGGTTCTTTCGGCCGCTCAATCGTGGGCCAAAGAGCTAGCACAGCTTCCCCATGCCGCACTCGGCCCACTTAAATCACTGGTTTACCAAACATCTCAACCAGACGAAACATTCAAGACAATAGAAGCCAATACCTTTATCGATATTTTCGGCAATGCCGACAATCAAGAAGCGGTCACCGCCTTTAAAGAAAAGCGAAAGCCGATTTTTAATCGCCCGAACCGAACCACCTCGCAAAGCGATACGAACAAAGTGGCGTAGAAACGCCAAACCAGAGACAAAGCATTACCGATAAACGTTCCCCTACCTGCATCCGGCTTGTCACTGTATACTACTATATATATAGGAAACGATGTGTTACGAGAAAACCAAGCCCCCCCTTTACGCCCACACACATACAAAATTTCACAATTTGTGTGAAAATTATAGATACAAGCGGGCCGTTGCGGTTTAACTCTAGTCTAATGGAAAACAGTTGATCATTATCCCCTTTGATAAGAAATAATCACAAATCACTCATTACGATAAAACTATGTGGCAACAATATTTAGATGACAATCACGATCGGTTTTTTGAAGAATACCTCGATTTAGTTCGCATCCCTAGCATCTCCTCCTTACCGGAACATATGGCGGATGTCGAAAAAGCGGCCGAATGGACCGCCACGCGGCTCACGGCCGCAGGTATTGAAAATGTAGAGATTATGCCAACCGGTGGACATCCGGTTGTCTATGGGGACTGGCTCCATGCCGGAGATGACAAACCGACCCTACTGATCTATGCTCATTTCGATGTGCAACCGGCCGATCCATACGAGCTATGGGACACGCCACCCTTTGAACCGACTATCCGCGACGGCCGTGTGTATGCCCGTGGCGCATCAGATGACAAAGGTGGGCTTGTCACACCGATCTTCGCCGTCGAAGCACTCTTGCAAACGACCAAAAAACTACCGATCAACATCAAATTTTGCCTTGAAGGGCAAGAAGAAATCGGCAGTCCGCAACTACCGCCATTCATGGCTGAGCACAAAGAAAAGTTCGCCTGCGATCTCGTTGCCAGTGCGGATGGCCTGCAATGGTCCGAAACAGAACCGATGCTAGTCGTCGCCTTAAAAGGGCTTTGCGCGGTCGAAATCAGTGTTCGAGGTCCAAAAGGGGACTTGCACTCCGGTTTACACGGTGGGGTTATCCAAAATCCACTCGAAGCGTTGGCCAATATTATCGCTTCATTTCGGACCACAGACGGCAAAATCGCAGTTGAAGGGTTCTTTGATGAAGTCGTGGAGCTAACGGCCGAAGATCGCGAAAAAATCGCGGCCGTCCCATTCGATGGCCCAGCATACAAAGATCAATTAGGGGTCACCGACTTTTACGGTGAGCCGGACTACACAACTCGCGAACGCAATTGGGCCCGCCCTACCCTAGAAATCAACGGCATGTGGGGTGGTTTCCAAGGAGATGGCACCAAAACCGTTTTGCCCAGCGAAGCGCACGCAAAAGTCACCTGCCGTCTAGTCGCCAACCAAGACCCCCACCAAATTGAGCAATTATTGATCGACCATATCAAAAAACATGCCCCTGTCGGCGTCACTGTAGATGTACGCGCCGGCCGTGGTGTCGCATATCCATTCTTAATGGACAGCGATCATCCAGCCAACCAAATTGCGGCCGAAGTCCTCACCGAACTCTATGGTCAATCTCCATATTTTGTCCGTGTGGGGGGCAGTGTTCCGGTTATCCCGATGTTTCAAAAAGAGCTCGGTGCCGATACAATTAACTTTGGCTGGACAGTCGGTGATGAAAACCTACATGCACCGAACGAATTTTTTCGCCTCGCCAATTTCAAGCGTGGCATGCGTGGCTACTGCATGCTTTTCGAACGGTTAGCCACCGCAGATTTAGGCAACAAATAGCAACGCAAAACAACAGGGCACATAAATAAATTTCATACGCCCTAATTCTCTATTCTCGGCACTCTACTTAATACGATTTCATGGGCGATTTAACAGGCAAAGCACTCCAAAAATATCAAATCGAGGAGCTCATCGGCCGTGGGGGCATGGCTGAAGTATACAGAGCCTATCAAACCAATCTGCAACGGTATGTTGCGATCAAGGTTCTGCATCCCCACCTGACGCAAAATCCCAATTTCATCGAGAGCTTCGAACGAGAAGCAACGGCCGTCGCCCGCCTGCGCCATCCAAACATCTTACAAGTCCATGATTTTGATGTCGTCAATGGCACCCATTTCATGGTCATGGAACACATCGCAGGCCATACACTTAAAGCGGATATTCAACAAAGAGACATCGCGGTAAAAGCGAAAGAGGCACAAGCCCTTTATGAACCGGCCGAAATCGCCTATATCCTGACCGCGCTCGGTCACGGGCTTGATTATGCCCATGCCCAAGGGATCGTTCACCGCGACTTAAAGCCATCCAATATTATGTTCACGGCCGAAGGGCAAGCGGTGATTACCGATTTCGGTTTAGTCACCTTGCGTGACCAATTCCAGCATCAACAACAAGGGTATGTCACCGGAACGCCCGCCTATATGTCGCCCGAGCAGGCCCAAGGGGGACATGTCGATCATCGTAGTGACATTTACACGCTCGGCATTATCTTGTACGAGCTATTGATCGGCAATCCCCCCTATCACAATGAAACTGAGTTTTCATTGATGATCAAACAAATTAGCGATGCCCCCATTCCTATGCCTCAAGAGCTACCCCAAAATGAAGCACTGGAAAGCATCTTAAACCAAGCACTCGCGTCAGACCCAGACGAGCGATACCAATCGGCCGGGGAACTGGCGACAGCATATCGCCAAGCAGTCGATATCGATCTCCAAGATTTGCGCCTGAATCAAGCGTTCTTGCCCTTAACAGGAGAAGCGATTCAAACGATAAACGAGAATCGAATTACACGAACCCGCTTCGGCCAACATAAAAAACAGCCCAATCCGTACCGAGGCTTATTCGCTTTTCGTGAAGAAGATGCCAAGTTCTTCTTCGGCCGTGAAAAATTTGTAGACAAGCTGGTCACATCGGTCAATAAAACCCAAATCGTACCGGTAATTGGTCCTTCCGGTAGCGGAAAATCATCCGTCTTGTTCGCAGGCTTGGTCCCCCGATTACGCGAATGGCAAGATTGGCTCATTTGCCAATTTCGGCCCGGCACACGGCCGTTTCAAGCACTCAGCGTCGCCCTAACCGAACTAATGGAGCCGGAATTAAGCCATTTAGAAGCTTATACCTATAGCCGCCGCTTGGCCCAACAGTTAGAACAAGAACCCAACCGATTTAATGGTTACGTCAACAGGTTGTTGCAAAGACACCCCGAATGCAATCATGTCCTCATTATTATCGACCAATTTGAAGAAATCTTTACGCTGACAGAAGACGAAAGCGAGCGACTTGGATTTATCAACTGCCTGACAAGCACGAGGTTAAGCAATACCTATGCGTTTGCGCTCTCGCTTCGCGCCGACTTTCTAGGGCAATCATTACGCTACCCCGGTTTAGCCGGAGCATTACAAGAAAACCCACATATCTTAGGGGCCATGAACCGTGAAGATTTGACAGATGTGGTCATTCGGCCGGCTGAAAAACAAAATGTCGCGTTCGAAAGCGGATTAGTGGAGCGCATGTTAGATGATGTCGGCTCAGAACCGGGCAATCTACCGCTACTTGAATTCGCACTTGATACCCTGTGGGACGAACAACAGCACGGAGTCATTACCCACAAGGCCTATGAAAAGATCGGCCGTGTCGACGGAGCACTAACCGGTCATGCTGAAAAAATTTATGCCAACTACTCTCCCGAAGACCAACTTCGTATCAAAAATGTATTCACTCAGCTCGTTCGCCCCGGTTTAGGGACGCAAGACACGCGCCGCCTTGCCAAACGGAGCGAAGTGGGTGAACAAGATTGGCATTTGGTTCAAGAGCTAGCAGACCAACGCCTTGTCGTGACCAACCGCGCGATTGACGGACAAGAAACAGCAGAGGTGGTTCATGAAGCACTTATCGGCCGTTGGCAACGCTTGCGTGATTGGATGAACGATGATCGCAATTTTCGCATGTGGCAGGAACGGGTCAGAGCCGCCATTCACCAATGGGAAGAAAACGAGCATGATCCAGGGTCATTGTTACGTGGAACCGCTCTCAACGAAGCGGAAGAATGGTACCAATCTAGCCCCCATCTCAATGAAACAGAAAGTGCTTTCATCGGTGAATCGATCGGTTTGCGGGATCGCAACATACGCGAAAATGAATTGCGCCGTCGTCGTATCACAACTTCGTTAATGGTCGCTCTATTAATCGTCGCCACATTGGCCGGTTACTCTCTATTCCAATGGAATCTAGCCACTAGTGCCACAGCCATCGCCGAAGAACGACGCTATCAAGCGGAACAAGCCCAATCCCGTCAATTGGCCGTTCAATCAAGCTTGCTTCGCCAAGAAGATTTCGACTTATCTGTCTTACTCGGTGTCCAAGCCAATCAAGTGGCAGATACATTTGAAGCACAAGACAATCTTGTGCTTAGCTTACTCCATACCCCCCGCTTGCTGACCAAATTGCGCGGCCATAAAGGTTTTTCGCGAGGCTTAAGCTATGGTAATACCGGTGCAGTTATCGCCACCGGCGGTATCGAAGGGGACATTATCATTTGGGAAACCAAAGAACATCAACCGATCGCGACGATCCAAAATGCACACAACGGTCCGGTTCGGGGACTCGACTTTAATGTAGATGATACATTGCTCGCATCGGTCGGTGATACCCAAGGGGTTATTTTGTGGAATCGAGCGACACAAGAAGCGATCGGCTCGCTGACCGGATCGGCCGGAGGCTTGTTTACCCAAGTTTTGTTTAGCGACGACGGTCAATACATCGCAGCCTCAGATATCGGTGGCAAAATCTATATCTGGTCGGCCACCGATTTCACACTGATCGGCGACCCGCTCATAGAACATCGTGGACAAATTACCGATCTTGCGTTCGATCCAGGCGGAAGATATCTCGCTTCAACCGGAATCGATCAAAATTTGATCTTGTGGGATATTAATAAAGGGGAACAAGTCTACGACGAGCCACCGCGACAAAACAGCATCATTTGGAATGTCGCCTTTCATCCCAATCGCTCAAACCTAGTGACCGGAAATGCGGCCGGAGAACTGATCTTATGGGACATCACATCCGGTCAAGAACTCGCCAAAATGTTGACGAATGACTGGATCACTAGCCTGACCTACACCCCAAATGGGAATCATGTCGTGGTCGGTGAGCGAAGTGGCCGGATCGCCTATTGGAATGTTTCCCGTCGTCAAGAGGATGTCAATGTCGAGCCATTAACCGGCCACAACACAACGGTTTCAATGTTAGAGATCAGCAAAAGTGGCGATTATTTGGTATCAACCAGCCGAGATGGGACGGCCGTTATTTGGCGCGCCGAAATATTCCCGCCAATCGGCCCAGTACAGCACACATTGTCCGGTATTCACACCAATGAAATAAACAGCTTGGTTTACAATGCCGACGGTCAAGAACTCATTTCTGGCAGCCAAGACGGGATATTTGTCTTTTGGGATCTCAGTCAAAACCCACCCACCGGCCGTGTCCGCTACAGCAGCACATCGGTCAACGTGGTCGCTTATAGTCGAGACGGCCGTTATATCGCCACTGGTGGTGGTGACAGCAATGTCATTTTGTGGGATGCCATCCTACAAACCCCATTCGAAACCCCATTAACTGGGCATACAGGGGAAGTTATTTCACTCGCATTCAATAGTTCTGGGGAGATTCTAGCGACCGGTAGCGATCAAGGGGAGATCATTCTTTGGGACACGAACTCGCGAAATGTTATTGCGCGCATTTCCCAAGCGCACGAGGGGGCTGTTCGCGCCCTATCTTTCCATCCAAATTCTGGTGTATTGGTCTCAGCAGGTGCAGATCGGGTACTACAGATTTGGGATGAATCATCTGGCGCGAAATTGGCCCCACCGATCACCAATCACCAAGGAGCTATTTTGGCCGCCACATTTAGCCCAGATGGGCGATACTTCGCCTCCGGCGGTGAAGATCGCGTCGTCTTAGTTTGGGATGGATCAGCTATCGCCAATTATCGTTTTGATAGCCCCGCGCAACCGGTCCCTGTTACAGAACCCTTGTCCGGCAACGGCCGCCGCATTACCACGCTTACATTTAATCAAGACAGCACAAAGTTAGCTTCAGGAACGATCGCCAGCTCCTCAACGGCCGGTGTTCGCGAACAAGCAGGGAACGACACCATTACCCTTTGGGATTTAACCAACTTTGAAATCATCGGGGAACCGTTTATTACCCGACACGGCCGAGTCTTAACCATCGCCTTTAGCCCAGATGGAAAACAACTGGCCTCCGGTGGGTTAGACAGCCGCCTCATTCTTTGGAGCATCGACATTGAAGATTGGCAACAATCAGCCTGCCAACGAATCAATCGAGAATTTTCACAAGAAGAATGGGATCGCTATGTCGGGAGTGACGATTTCACGCCGGTATGCAGTGACTTTATCACCCCTATCGAAGAGCTACTAAATGTCACCCCCGATGTTGCCCCAGAAGATATTGAAACAGACACAGAATAAAATCCTTCCCCCGTCGTCATAACAAGAGCCTAATAGCAATCTAAAATGTTGCTGACAAATCTGCACGGCTACGGCCGTTTTTGTTATACTCAAACCCGATAAAGTAATCGGCCGAGTTTGTTTTCGCACCCATAATCAAGCAATATATCTAACTATTTACGGCTGGCGACTTAAGCCTAAACTTCCCAACAAAACATGACTCTTAACTATGTTTAAACTATCGACTCAAGGCAAAAAACGCTTGGCAAAGCTCGTCAAGCTTTGGCCCGTTCGCGTGGCGCAAACGATTGCGGTTCGCCTTTTCGCCCCCAAGCATTATATCGGTGTCAATACAATTTGTGTCGATGAGCAAAATCGGGTTCTGTTACTGAACCATGTATTCCACCCCCAATACCCATGGGGGCTACCGGGTGGCTGGCTTGACCCCAAAGAACAACCGATAGACTGCGCGGCACGAGAGATACGGGAAGAAACAGGGCTAGAAATTGAAATTGAAAACCTAGCCCAGTTTAGTTATAAAACACGGCCGTTCTCCCACTTGATAATCATTTATCGAGCACATGTCACAGGGGGACAACTCAACCTGAATAACAATGAAATTATCGAAGCGCGCTGGTTTGCAACCGACGAACTACCTGATGGCATTTTACCCATGACCAAAGCGACCATTCAAGAAATCTTAAATGGTGACCCATCGATACCGGTGCCCCAACAGGGTGATCCCCGTCCTACCCAAATCAGCAAACTCTAGAAATCGATCAAAGTAAATCTAAATGAACCGAAGAAGTGATCCCGGACTGGGACAATGGCTAGCCACAGCGATCATCGCCGTCCTCAGTCTACTTATCATTTATCAACTAATTCAATACAGCAATGTCCGTAGCTACATGCCGACCGGCATGAAAATCGCTGGTATCGATGTGGGCGGACTAGATGAAGATGGTGTCCGTTTAATCCTAACCGAACGGTATTTAACCGCCCCCATCACCATATCTCATGGTGAACAGCAAATTCAAATCGACCCGCAACGTGATGCGGAATTTATACTCGATTTTGAATTTATGTTGAGCAAAGCGAATGAAATCCGCAACAATCAGCGCTACTGGGAAGGGTTTCTCGGCTACTTAACCAACCAGCCGGTCCAAGTTAGTGATGTGCAACTAAACGCTTCTCACAATCGTGATACGTTGCTCAGTGCCTTGCAACAGATCAGTACCGTTTACGATATTCCGGCGCAACCACCACAACCGGTTCCGGCAACCCTCAGCTTTTTATATGGCGAAGTCGGCCGTGAAACCAACCGCGTAGACAGCTTAACCGACATTGAAGCGGCGCTATACCGGCCGATTAACCGCAATGCGCTACTCATTGTCGAACCGGTCGAACCACCGCGCCCCAACATGAACCTGCTGGCCAACCTCATTGTCAACCATTTACAAGATTTTGAAGGAACCACCAGCATCTTCATCATGGATCTAAATAAAGATGGAGAGATCAATGTCAATGGAGACATCGCTGTTTCAGGCATGAGCCTCATGAAAGTCCCGATCGCGATCGAGCTATTACGACGCATTGAACTGCCATTAAGTGCCGAACAAGAAATCTTGCTCAATGAAACCTTGCTCGATTCCGGCAATCTAAGCGCCAATGAAATATTAAATATCGTCGCAGGCCAAGACAATCCCTATATCGGGGCCGACATGTTGACAGATTCGATGCAAAAACTGGGTCTAATCAATACGTTTATGGTCACCCCATACGAATTACCACCGCGCAACAACAAGCAAACCCTAGATACATCCGCCAATCAACGGCCGGATCTCTTCACCAACCCAGACCCCAATATGCAAACCACGGCCGAAGAGATCGGCGCACTCATGGCGATGATCTACTATTGTGCCGAAACAGGGGGGGGGACCTTAATCGCCGCCTTTAACAATGAAATCACCCAAGAAGAATGTCAGCTTTTAATTGATATCATGAGCCAAAACTTCATCGGTAGTTTAATCGAAGAAGGGGTTCCCAATGAAACAAGCGTCGCCCACAAACATGGCTGGATCAGCGATACCCACGGCGATGCGGGCGTGGTTTATACCCCCAATGGAGATTACGTCATTGTCATGTTCCTACATCAAACGGAATGGCTCGAATGGGCCGAAAGCTCACCGCTCATGGCTGATATTTCTCGGGCAACTTATAACTATTTCAATTTTGATACCCCTTATCTCGGGGTGAACCAATAAATGAATACTCGAAAACGACCTCGCATTCGCGTCGGCCGGATTCTGGCCCGTTTCTTGTTATTCGTTCTCATTTGTGGCGGCATTTATTGGGTCGCCAATGAAGCATGGAGCTATTGGCGCACCTATACGTTCTTGCCTCGTGGTGCAGTCATCGCGGGCGTTGATGTCAGCGGACTGACCCGCGAAGAATCGATGGAACGGGTCCGTCAGGTGTATGAAAAACCGGTTCTAGCTGTTTACAACCAAGAAGTGATTGAAATCGACGTTATCGATCTCGGATTTGAGCTTAATTTAGTCGAAATGGCGGACGAAGCGGTTGCGATTCGCGACAGTGCCTCCCATACAGATCGTTTTTTGGCCCACCTAGCCCGACGGCCGGTACTCGATCAACAGCCGATTGATATTGAACTCAACGCCACCCATGACCCCCAAAAAGTAAATATCGTGGTCGCACTCCTCGGCGATATTGTCAATCGGCCGGCTCAAAGCCCACAGCTTCTCAACAACGCAGGGGGCAAAATTCAAGAAGGGCGCGACGGCTATGTGATCGATAGCTTAGCCAGTTCAGACGCCTTGATCGAAGCACTTTATCGCCCATACGATCGCACCGCCAAATTGACCGTTGTGGCCCAAGAAGCCCCTGAAATCAATATGGCTTTCCTCGAAAACTATATTCAACAGTTGCTCAACGGGTTTGATGGCATCGGTAGCATCTACATTTTGGATCTGCAAACAGGGGAAGAGATTAAAATCAATGCCGATGCGGCGATTTCCGGCCTCAGCGTGGTCAAAATCGCCATCATGCTCGAAAGCTATCGCGCCGTCGAAGCGATCGGCTTTGATCACCAAAAGCTGCTCGAAGAAACCGCTATTCATTCCGGCAACTACAGCGCCAATCTATTGCTCGACATCGTGGCCGGTCAAGACAATGCCTATCTAGGAGTTGATGTGCTCACCGAATCGATGTGGAATCTAGGCTTGGTCAACACCTTTATCGCAACCCCGTACGAAGAACAACCCCGCGCTGGCAAACGAACGATACAAACCCCAGCCAACAACGACTTAACGCTCGTCCATTTAGATCCTGACCCAGCGATGCAAACCACGGCCGCAGAAATCGGGCAACTACTCGCCATGATCTATGAATGTTCCCAAGGGGGTGGCACCCTCATCGCCGTTTATCCCAGCCAATTAACCCCAACAGAATGCCAAAACCTCATCGATCTAATGGCCCTGAACCATGAAGGGAACTTGATTCGATTCGGTGTTCCGGAAGAGGTCACCGTGGCCCACAAACATGGCTGGGCCTACAACACCCACGGGGATGCAGGGATTATCTATTCCCCCAACGGCAACTATGTCATCGCCCAATACCTATATCAAGACAGCGACTGGCTCGCATCGAATATCAGCTTCCCTCTCTTGCGCGAAATTTCTCGCAGTGTATACAACTACTTTAATTCTGACACCCCCTATATAGATCACAAGCGGGCGCAACGGGAAGCGGGCGTATTTGCCCTCAACCGCACGATCCAAGCGGTCGAAACATCATTCGGGACAGGCCAATAAACGGGTAAAGGGCAAATGATCAATAGCCAAAGGCCAATAATAAAAACAATGCACCTCATGTGGGGTGCGAGCCTGCTCATTACATTACTCGTCTATGGCTCATCACTTAATCTTCCCTTCTTTTTTGATGACCTCGATCATATGCCGTATGTCGCCCAAACGGGATTGATTGACATCTGGCTTTCGTCAGGCGGTTTTCCTTACTACCGGCCGCTAGGGGCCACCGTCTGGCGTCTCAGCTATGTGATATTGGGCGAAAACAACCCAGTTGTCTTACATGGTATCAATTTACTATTCCATGGGGTGAACGGCTGGCTGGTGTCGGTCTGGTATCGTCAATTGCAAGGTGATAAACACCCCTTATGGCCTTTTATCGCGGCCGTTGCCTTCTTGCTTTATCCATTTACGTATCAAGCGGTGCCTTGGATCGGCGCACTCTACCATATCTTAGCCACCACATTGATCTTGAGTGCGCTCGTTCTTTATGGCCAAAACGGCCGTTTCGCTCTCTATGCCGCTCTTTTTTGTGCCTTTCTCGCCCCCTTCGCTCATGAAAATGGCATCATTATCTGGCCAATGATCCTCATCACCATGTGGTTCACCAAACCGAATCAAACATGGGCGGCCCGCGCCAAAGAAGCTAGCCTCTGGTTCATTCCGCTACTGACATGGGGGATCATCTGGCGTAGTGCGCCTAAAGTGCGCGGCGACGGAAGCAGGCTAGCCATTAATCATGCCGAGGCGATTTGGCAGAACGGTGCTTATTTCTTACAAGGGTTTGGTTATCCCCTTACGTGGACAGGGGGTTGGTTGCGGGATAATTGGGGGCTGAATGATTTAGGTCTGGCTCTAGGCTTAACCGCACTCCTGCTCATGCCTGTGCTGATCGCCCTAAGGCAGAACAAACGTATCTTGATTCCATTGGCTCTATTCTTAGGGGGTTCATTACCGGCCGTTGCCTTACTCGAATTCGCCTATGTCATTAGCGCCCCTCGTCTTCAAGCCGTTCCTAGTATCGGCACCGCTGTTGTTTGGGTCATGGTCTTGCAAACTTTGTATCAAACAGAAAAACCACTTATCACGGCCGACGCTTGGCAAAGCTGGAAAAAAATCATCGGGGGGGGCATCCTACTAATTGTCCTCAGTCAAAATCTCGCCTTCATCCAAAAACATATGCGCCAACATCAAATGTTAGGCCAAAGCTGGCAAGACACTACCCAATTCGCAACCCAAACAGGCGCAGAATCGAACAAACTACCGGTTTTTATCAACTTACCAAGCTCCATCACCGCCCCACAAGCCACCTATCCGCTAGGCCATGAGGGAACCGTTTTTATGGTCAGCTATATCCCACTTGATCGTATTTTGCCGGTGCAAACCAATCAAGAAACATTGCCTTACGCCTTACGCCGCCAAGACGATATTCGGCCGGAAATGCCCTATTTATATGGGGTCATGGGAGACGGCCGGTCATGGGCAGAACGCCAACAAACGGCCGACAATATCGCCGTCTACAACACTATTTTCAGCGAGAACCGAATCGATACCCGTTTTGTAGGCGAAACGCTCGATTCCGTATCAACACAAAATATCGGTATATTTCCAGAACTCAGTGTATATCTATACGAAGAGAGCGTGCGACACACCTCTGACGGTTTAGAAATCCCTCTTATTTGGCAAACAAATCAGACAATCGAGCCGGGGTGGACCATCTTTGTTCATGTACTCAATGATCAAGGGGCGCTCATTGCGCAAGCGGATGGACAAGCTTGGGACAACACATTTCCGGTCAACGAATGGGAAGCCAATTCGATCTTACGGGACATACGTTATGCAACGGTTGACGCAAACCAAGCCCATACGATCCATGTCGGCTTTTATAACTGGGTGACCGGTGAGCGAGCCACAGCACAACCCCATAATACGCAGGAGACGGCCGATCATCTCCCCCTCAATATTGATTAAGTGCCCTCAACTCGAACCGTATCAACAGAGGTCAATTAAAGCTTAATGGATCGCTCTCGACCAAAACCATGTGCTTAAACAGGAATTAATCTCGCCAATACGACAAGCCCAACACCACAAGCAAAGCGACTTCCATCACCTTATTCACAAGGCCAAGTGCATCCACCCCGCTCAAATGGGTCACAAAATAGCCGATAATCGTAGCCACCGTATAAACCGCCAAAATAGCGGTTACGGTTCGCTTTTGGTTCCCGATAAATCGCTCCGGCCAAACCCAAGCCAGCCCTAAAACTAAATATCCCAATCCGTTCAAAACCAGCAAGGGATAGGTCCACATCACACCTGCCACCAAATGAAGCCAGCCGGTCATGCCGATTAGCGCAAGCCCTGCAAGTGTGAGCAGATTCGGCCGTGTGGCTCCGAGCATCGGAGCCACAGCCAACATGCCGCCCCCCACAAAACTAATAAAAATCATCCCCAGATTAAACGCTGAAAATATGCCCCCATCATCATGGGCGAACACAGGGGGAGCGGCCGCAAGCCAGATCAAGGCGATCATCAACAACAGCACAAAGGGTTTTATATCTAAATATTTATTTCTCATGATTTCATTCCTCAAACAACTTGAATTTGTCCTGATACTGCCGAATTTGGTGGGATAAGCGTAAATCATTCAAAAACAGTCGATTTACAAGGCTGTCATCCCCGCGTAGGCGGGGATCCACCGCTCAAACAGAGTTGGATTCCCACCTTCGTGGGAATGACAATCGTTAATTGATCAACTCCCACCAAATCCGACAGGAATAGAATTTGTCCAATTCTATCCTATTTTCCCGAGCAAAATCCGGTTTAGCCGCTCATAATCTCGCTCAGCGGGCAGATAGTACTGGCTAAATATTTGCCGCGCTTCCTCTAAAATCTCGGCCGCGCCAGACTCGTGCCCCTGCAACAAATGCCACTCCCCCAACCGAAGCAGGGTCTTGGCCCGTCTCATACTCTGTTCTTCTTTTTGTTGGGCCCAACCGACCATCGCCTCGTCAATCATCGTTTTTGCTTGTGCCCAATCATGCAGTGACATATAAGTATCAGCCAGCAATTCACAACAGTGAGCCAACACCCCTTGATCGTGTCCCAACTTTCGACAAATCTCGCGGGCACGATGCAGGCGATCAAGTGAGACAGAATAATCTTGCTGTTGTCGCGCGACTTCCCCACGCCACGCTAAAGCCAACACCACATTCATATGTCGCTCTCCCTGAGCATCTAAGAGTTCCGCAATGCAGCGATCTAGCTCTGTAGCGATGTCAAAAAGCGGCCGATTTTTCAAATTGACCTGACAAATAGCTAAACGAAGTCGTGCCAAAAGCAGACGCGCCTGCCCCAATACCGTTTGCCCCAGTTCAAGGACAGTCCCCAACAAATCTTCAGCAACCACATAATCGCCATATTGCAATCGCGCCCACCCCAAACTACCCTGCGCGATTAAAGTCGATAAATGATCTGGCCCAAATGTTTCGGTTCGCGATTGATACACCCATTCCACATGCTCGACCGCCTCCGCACCACGCCCTAGCCGGTTCAAATTGATCGATGTATTGAGCATCACATGGGAATAAAAAGGGGCATCTAATGCGTCTAGCTCTTTATAAATCGAAAGCGATTTAAGATAAAGCTCGTGTGCCAAAAGCCCCCGCCCCATCCGGCTATACAGTAGCCCCAAGCTATTATAGCTACGGGCGGTCCGCACATGGGATTCACCAAACAGCGACAGACAAATTTCGTTGGCCCGCATAAAACATTGTTCAGACTCAGCAAAGCGATATAACCTCGTGTATAACAGCCCCAAGCCGGTCAACACAACCGCTAAATCTAAAGATTCTGGCGCGATCTCTTCCTGTATCTGACGAGCCTTTTTGTAATAAAGTTCAGACTCCTCCATACGAAACGTTTCTAGAAAAAAACGGCCCAAATAGTTCGCCATCAAGCCCCCTTCGGCCGCACCATGTTGTAACGCCTCGTCGGTGGCGAAGCGGGCATGAGCCAATGGCGCGGGAGACTGATCCATATACAAGATCTGCTTCCATTCAGTGTCAAATACATGAAGCAGATACGCCCAAACACGCTGACGCATCATCGGTAAGCGCCCCTGAATCTGTTGTCTCACATAGGCATAAATAAGGCGATGCAAAATCATTCGCTGTTGATCGACAAGACGGGCCAACCCCAGCTCAAGCAGTCGCGCTTTGGCATCAGCGACCCGCAACAGAGTTGGCATCTCTTGAGCGGTATCGCCAAACAAAATCTGTTGCCACAGTTGATCATGCACCGGCTCATGTGGTGCCAAGCAGACCAACGTGCTCAAAATCTCCACGGCGGTTAAATCAACCGGATCATTTAGATCAAACTGAACCCAGCTCGCAGCAAACGTTTGCACCAAGCTCAAATCATGATCGGTCGGCGAGTAAGTCAATCCATGCCCCAACAGTGAAGGGTGTTCGAGAATCATCTTGTCACCCAACTGTCGCAAATACGCCTCGGCCGAAATTTGCTTGTATCGAGCCAAAAAGCTACCGGCCAAATGCAGGGCCAATGGCAAACGGCCGACAGCGGTCGCAATATCGGCCGCCTCAGCCCCATTCAGACGCGGCGCGGCTTGCTGTAACAGTTCAACAGATTCTCCCAACTCAAGTTCGGTCAACGACAGTACCGTAAGACCCAAATTAGGTGACCATATCTCATTCCGGCTGGTCAAAAGCACAGCACAAGAACCGGTCACCGGCATCCATTGTTGTAGCAAAGATTCATTTTCACAATTGTCAAAAACAAGCAGACGCTTCCCCCCATCTTGCCAAGCTTTTTGCACACGGCCGACTCGATCCGCCAGAGTCAGTTTTTCCGCATCGCGGAAAAGCGCCATGCCACGTTCCCCGCCGATGCGTGCGATTTCGTCCGGCACATTCTGTGCTTCACCGAAGTTGAGCCAAAACACCCCTTCTGTAAATAAATAACCGTACCGGTAACAAAATTCAACGGCCGTTTGCGTTTTACCCATCCCTCCCGATCCGGTTATCGCCAATGCCACAGCCCCAGATTGCGCCGAAGCGGCCAGGTGGTTCACCATCTGCTCTAACACAAACTGGCGTCCTGCAAACGTCAGATTACGCAAATAAGGGACACAAGATTGATGGGGCAATTGCCCAAGCGACAAACCGGCCGTTGCGGGGGTAGCCAAATTTACAGAACGACGATCTCCTCGCAACGCCGTCTCAAATTTTGTATAAAGCTCCGCCAAAACAAACGCCGCATCAATACCAAGTTCATCAGAAATATACGCTACACCATGGCGATACAGTTGACGTGCAGCAGGGAGTTGATGAGAAGCGATTAAACTATGCACCCCTAACTCATAAGCCGATTCATCGAGAGGGTCGATAGTTAGCCAACGTCGGGCAACTTGTTCACCCAGTTGCCACGACTTTTGCGTCACACACATTTCAGCCAAACGCTGATAACCACGCTGTACATCTAGGCGGATTTGTTCACGAGCCACACGCAACCACTGATCAAATTGAGGCACATCTGGCAAAGAAAACCCTTGCAAAAATTCCCCACGAACTTGGCCCAAAGCGCCATTAAGCGCGTCAATCGATTGGGCATCATGAGCCGCACGCCACACCAAGAAATCGATCTCTGTATCCGGCTCAGGCTCTAACCAAATCATCTTCCGCGTTGTTTTTAGATCAACTAACACAGGCCGAATACGTGTCAGTAGCTCCCGCAAACGGTGCAAGCTTTGTTTGGTAGATGTCGCATCCCAAACCAAATCAGCCACAACTTCACGTGATTGAGGGGTCTGTTGATCAACGAGATAAGCCAATAGCGCAATACTTTTTTTGCTCTGAGTCAAGCGACTCAAACGGCCGTCTACCTCAATCGAAGGTAAACCAAATAATCTAATTTTTGTCTGCATCGTAAAAACTCAAGGTGGGTCAACAAGGTCAGATAAGGCTGAAAAACCATCTAGCGTTTGTCTTGCGACAGGTCGAATATACTACAAAATGGCAACTCAACCTGTCATTTATCATCAACTTTAAACTTGTTAAGATTTTGTGTAATTTTTGAATCTGCCTAGATAGCTTGATACGCTTAATCACTTATTATCGACTGGACTACATCCACGAATAAGCCAATCTAGCGCAAAACAAGCGATATTTCAACCCACAACCATCATCTATCTTTATCATCGACCAACCGATTCCTTGGAACCATCTTATGTTATTGAACCACAAAAAAAACCGTCTCATTTTTTCAGGCCTCCTACTCCTATTAGGTGTTCTTTGGTGGTTACCGACCATCGCTTCGGCCGATGAAGAGCCAACACCGGCCGATATCTTGCAAGAGGCTTGGCAAAACGCCACCGCTAGCGGCCAATACGATTATCGCACCCTCGTTGATCAAACCACTTACCCCCTACCCAAGCTCTCAAACACCAGCCGCCAACCCACCCATAACAACATCGCCATGCAAGGCTCGCTCAACTTCGAGACAAACCAAATGGCGCTAACCTTCTGGCAAGATGGTAGCTTTGACCCCCAAACCGGCATTCAAGTTAAGGTCGAAAACGGCCGTGCCTATAGCCGTGCAGGGGGCAACAACCCGTGGCAAGAAGCCGGCAATGTGGCCAATGTCTTCGCTCCCGCTGGCGACCCGCTCTCCTTCCTCGCAGGCATGCAAAATGTTCAAGTAGGGGACACCCGCACCTATGATTTCGGCACCAATGGGGCTCAAACCTATACCGCTTATACCTTTGATTTGAACGGGTCAACCTTTAGCAACCATCTACGCCGCGAAATGGATGCCCAACTGCGCGCAGGTGGTCAGCTCCCCCCCGGCATGAGCCTCAGCGCCTCGGAATCATATCGCAATATGAGCGGCTATGGTGAAGTGTGGCTCGATAGCAATCTATTACCGGTCCGGATTGTCCTCGATGTGACCTTGCCACCAGACCGCACCAATGGCGAAATCAAAGCCTCAATTACCACTGACCTTTCTAATTTCAAACTCGACAATATCGAGATGTCGAACGCGACATTTTTGGGCGATGCGCAAACTTGGTTACGCTACAATCTCCCCACCACGGCCGAAACCCAACAAATCGCCTTCAACACGATCGCCCTCATGATCGTCACCTTTTTGGTGTTGCTTAGCATGAGCTATTGGCGCCACCCCCGTTTCTATGCCATAGTGGTCCTCACCCTTATTTTCAGCATGCTCGTCAGCCCGATTCTGTCCGGCCGTATCGTCCACGCCTACTATGTTGATCAACGCGCGGAACACAACGAGCAAATGGCCGATGTAGCCAGACAAGAACGTAGACAAGATGCCTTTACGGCCGTAGAAGAAAGCGATTGGAATCCACAATTGGCCCCAGCAGCCCAATACACACCGAACCAACCTCAGCTCGATGTCGCTTCAGCACTATCAAGCACCAGTACTGATACCAGCACAGACACCGACGGAGACGGACTCACCGATGCGGCCGAAGCGATTCACGGCACCTGTGACGGCACCACATCAGATGGCTATTGTGCTGGCATCGCCGATCCTACCGATACAGATGCGGACGGGCTCAGCGATGGGCTCGAAGTCAATTCAATCGGCACCAACCCGCTTAGTGATGACTCAGACCTCGATGGGATTCTTGACCCGATCGAAATCCAAGGCTTTCTTTACAATGGAATCACTTGGTATCTCAACCCGAACGAAGCGGACACCAATAAAGATGGCGTAGGGGACAGCTTAGAATGTCCAGCTTGGAATATCTCCCTCAACGACCTCTATGACACAACCGCGATTTGCCCAGACACAGATAGCGACAATGTGCCCGATTTATTCGACAATGACAATGACAATGATGGGGTCATTGATGAAGTCGATAGTTCACCGTTTGCGGTACTCAATCAGGAATTTAGCCGCACCACGCCATTCAATTTATCGATTGACAATTTAGCCATAGACAAGCCGGTCTATGTCGACTTTCAAATTTTACCCAGTGATCGGGACAACTTAGCTCTCTACCAGCATGTCTTAGATTGGCCAAGCGGGGACACCCTCGGCCAAATTCAGCGCCGCACCGACAGCACCTGGGCCGATACCAGAACAAGCGATTTACGTCTTGATGCGGACAACGCCGCGAATGGGGATGTACGCATCTATCCGGTTTTAGAAATTGTCATGCCCTACACCACAAGCCACTATGCCAATTTGCCAGTTAAACAGGGATCATTAGCCAATCGCCTTGTGAGCAACAGTGCTTCGACTTGGGTTGATACCAATGCGCTCGATCCATTCGGCGTCAATGTCAAGCAAGTCAACGATGATGGGACGCTCACCGCGATTATTCCAGTCAATGTCGCGCGGGACAGTGATGGCAACCCCCATGCCTTTTCCGCTCGAATGTATTACCAACCCAGCCAAGGGGACAACGGCCGGGCCACTTGGGGGGAAGCCCATCAAATCCGCCTCTCTTGGATCGTCGAAATGCTCAGCGACCAATGTCTAGACCGCAGGACCAATCCGGATGATTGTGCAAGATACGATGTCTTGCAATCAATCAACACCTATTATGATGATTGGACCCTAACCGGCTTAAACGTGAGTGAAGAGTTAGCCCTCGAAACCGCCATTATTTATGAAGACCCAGCACAAGACACCGATCTGCTTTACGATGATCAGCTCACAGCGGCCAGCATGAACTTAGCCAACACCTTCTTACGCGGCCGTGACTGTGGCTATGTCGCCGGCGTCTGTACCAGCGATGGCGAGCGAGATATTAATATGACCAATATCTCCACGACAGTCCCTGCTTGGTTTACAGCCACAAACTATCTTGAAGTAGAAACGTTTGACTACAGCCATCGTGCTGAATTGGCCCTTTTAGCCAGTCAAGAAGCCTCACGTATTTTAAGCGATACCTTTACCGCCTATGCCTCCCAGACCGTTCCCACCCTTATGTTCGCCCATGAAGGGGAAAGTCGCGAACTCAATTTAAATAGCCTAAGCGATCCTACCGGTGATTCGCTCACCATCGACCTTGATCCCACAACGGTCCAATCAGCCCGTCGCGCAGGGATCAGTTGGATGCCGTACCAGTATGCGGGTGGTGTGTGGCAAGCCTACGAAGCCACCAGCTATCTTGAGCTATATGAATCACGCCTCACCAATCTCCCCTTCTTCCAAGCGGCCGATTCATCAGAAGCAAGCCAATATGAAGCTGATACCCGCATGCTCTTCGCGCAACTTTACTACGCCACCATGATCCAAGGTGCCGTTGCGGTCACCGAAATGGATGGTCTAAATACATGGCGCGAAAGTGACGATGCCCCAGAAACCGGCTATGAACCCGATATCGCCCCCGGCACACTCAATGGGATTTCGGCCGTCACCTTATGGTTTCTCAATCCATTATCGATCAGGATCATTGGCAACTGGACCCAGCCGGTCCAACAAGTGATCAGCGGACAACTCTATAAAAATTTTGGTAACTTCAATCCACTCACAATCGTTTTAATTCTGGCCGCCATCGCAGGTCTTTCTTTAATCATTGCAGGAATGCTCACAGATGATGACAGGCTCTTTCGCATTGGTGAATTAATTATGGCTTCAATAACGATTGTTTTTGTTCTGGCCATGATTGTTCACTATGTGTATGTCATGATTCTAGTCGCCCGTACCGCCATTGAACTCGGCCTATTTACCTTCAATATGATGTACTACTCGAGTAGAACCTTTTCATATACAGGCTATTTTGGGGCGGCAATCACCGGCGTGATTACGTGGGGGCTAGCCATATGGCAATTGGCGGTAGCCGATGATAGCATCGCCCGAGGCATCATCGCCTCACAGGCGATCGCCCAAACAACGCTCATTATTGTCTCTCTCATTCTCAGCAAACTTGGGCTAGGGATTCTATTTTTCTTTCTCGTCTTAGCGGACGCGATTTTAATCCTATTCAACAAAAGAACCTTCACCGAACAAATCGTCGAACAGATTTCCGGCATCATCTACAACGTCAACATGCTGTCCAACAATTTAGACTCGGGCACCCGTCTTGAGGTCACCATCGGCGAGCTTGAGTTACGCGAGCTAGAGCTCGGCTTTACCACCGGAAACGTAATCAGCGCCACAATCAACATCACCAATAATGTCGGTGTGGCGGGGCGCGCTTCTATTAAAGAAATCAAGAACCAAACAGCATTCGCCTATTTACTCAGTGACGAGCCCATCAATCACCATGACTCCCTAAAAAGAGGGGACAATGAGGATGATTACGTCGAAGTGTACGAATATGTAGAAGGCTTCGGCGAGCTAATTGACAAAATGCAGTTAACCGATTCCGCAGTCGCAGTACGTGAACTCGACATCCGCAAAGGGATCAACCAGCCGCTCGATTACTATCTTAATGAAGCCTATTTGGTTGGATATAAAGGATGTTGGCACGCCGCTATTCGCTTATTTGGCGGTGGCTGTGATGTAGGGCATGTGAAAGGCACATTCCACCTCAGCCTTGACGAAACCCTTGTCTTCGATGTCTTACCCGCCACAATCGGCGAGTTCGCCTCCCTGACTTGGGCCGGTGGTGAGGTCAACCTACCTGTCCAAGTTGACCTTGACGGGGACTACCTATCTGATCTCGACGGAACCGATCCCGACAACCGCACATTCGACACAGATGGGGATACCTTAACCGACTATTATGAGGTCTCCGAAGGGCTAGACCCCACAAATCCAGATACGGACAGCGACGGCCTGCTTGACGGTGACGAGCTACGCCATAACACCGACCCGCGCAAATGGGACACCGATGGTGATGGTCTCAATGACAAACTCGAAGCGGTCGATGGCTGGCTAATCAGCTATGAGGATGATAGTGGTGCGTTGCAATTTATGCGGGTTTGGTCCAATCCCAACGCAATCA
Organism: Anaerolineales bacterium; assembly: GCA_011524645.1. Taxonomy (GTDB): domain Bacteria; phylum Chloroflexota; class Anaerolineae; order Promineifilales; family Promineifilaceae; genus WTJY01. Next base: position 33,993 of record WTJY01000462.1, read on the forward strand.
ATGCCGATGATGACACATTTAACGACTATCTCGAGTTTTCATTCGGCTTGAATCCAAACGTGGCGACAGATCCCTCAGCCGCCACCAACCTCATCCAAATCGAAGACCTCCAACTCAATGAAGTGATCACCCAATCTCAACCGGTGGCCCACTACCAGTTTGAAGAAGATGTCAACAATACCATTTTCGCCGACACGATCACCGAAAGCTCTATCGCCACGTGTAACGCCGCACTGGGAGAATGCCCAGCCGCTGGGCAAGCCGGCCGTTTCGGTGCCGGACTCACCTTTGATGGCAACGACGTCATTACCGCTACGCTCCCCTTCACCCTAGAGACAGACAACGACTTTAGCGTGGCCGTTTGGGTCAAATACGAAGAAAAACCTTCCTTGGATATTCATTACCTAGTAAGCAACGAGAATTTTGACTGGCTCACCATAGATTACGGCCGCCTATCCACAAACTTGGCCACAGGCTCATCATCAATAACGAGATTAAACACCCCCAATCTCATACCCGGCCAATGGTATCACCTTGCACTCGTCCGACATGCAAGTGCCGGAACAGCCGATTATTATGTCGATGGGGTCAAAGTCGATACCTTGCCCATGAGGACCACCACATTAGGTGGATCGAACAATCTTAATCTTGGCGGTTGGAAGTTCCGTAACGACAAACTAGATGGCAAGATGGATGAGTTAGTGGTCTATGATTACGCCCTAAGCGCCAGCGAAATCTCTGACTTAATGACCGGCTTTATCCAACAAGACGATCTCATCGTACAGTCCGGTGCAGAACTCACTTATCAAGCCACCATTTCTGATACCACCAACACCCAAAATGTTGATGGCTTCTTATCGGCTACCACCGAATACCTCACCCCAACCGTGGGCACCCCAGACCTTTACTTTACCTTCGCCCCCGAAGACATCGTCACCACGTTTTCTGATACGGTCGTCGGCGGCCGCTACGGCACCACTTGTACCGCAGAAGGACATTGCCCCACCCACGAAAATTCAGGACAAATCAACAGCGCCATCTTCTTCAATGGCATCGATGATCACCTAATCTTCCCCACCTATAGCCAAGGCATCATCGATGATTCGGGTCAAGAAAAACAAACCATCGCCTTTTGGATTCGGGTAAACGGCCGACCTGCCGCCGGTGAATTTGACTATATCTTGGACACCGATGAAACGGCCGAAGGGGTTCGCCCCCACGGCGCAGTCGATCTCATGATCAACAGCGACGGCCGTCTCGTTTTCGATATCGGCGGCGCCACAGAGGATGGACTACCGAACCATGTCAGCTCGGCCGTTCTCGGCAGCGGTTGGAACCATGTCGTCATCAATTACGCTGTCAGTGCCACCAACTTCGGTTTTGATGAAGGTTCTTCAGAGATCACCATCAACAATGTCTCCGACAGTACCGCCTACTATGACAAAGGGGCTTCACCCATTGAGCTGTTTATCGGCCCCGGCCGTTTCGGCTCAGATATGAACGGCGAAAATCGCTTCCACGGCCGTTTAGATGAATTTGTCCTCTATAACAATGAGCGTCTTTATGACGGCGATGGCACTGCGATTTTAGATATCATGGGGGGCAACTACGCCCCCGCTGATTTAAATCCGCGAGAAGAAGCGGCCGTCCTCCTCAAATTTGACGAAACCGCCAGCACCGTCCCGATCGGTGTCATCAATCAAATGAGCGACGGTCAAGCGGGATTGTGTAACGGCAACAACTGCCCCACCCTGACCAGCAGCGGCTACTTCTCCGAAGGGGTCGATTTTGATGGCAACGACTATCTCACCATCGAACCGTTCTTCGATCCGGCCGATCAGGCCTTTACCGCCTTAGCTTGGGTCAAACCGACCGCCAACGGCGTTGTGCTCGCCCAAGCGGATGGAAACGGCACCGGCCGTACGTGGCTCGGCCTCCAAGGCAGCAACCAGCTCTTCACCACGCTCGGTGGTAGCACCCTACAAAGCCCGTCCGGCCTTACCCTCAATCAATGGTCACATGTAGCGGTCAGCCATGATGGGACAAACATCACCTTGTTTGTCAACGGGGTAGCCGTCAACAGCGCGGCCGTGACCACCGAATCAAGTGATGGCCAGCTCATCTTAGGGGCAGATAGCGCCCTAGCCAATCAGTTCAGCGGCACAATGGATGATTTCTTATTGTTCCCCAGCGCCCTCGGCGCAGATGGCGTGACCGCCCTCATGAACCACAGCTACCCAGCCATCGTCATCGATGAGCCGATTATCCCCTTTACCATTGAAAAAACAGCCACGATTCCCAGCAACTCCGGCGATCACTGGGCCGCGGCGACCGCCTACGATCTCGGCTATGAAATGTTTGCCAATCCCGCAGCAACCGCTTGTACCGGCAACAACTGCCCCACCATCTTAACCGATAGCGGCATCGGCGAATCGGTCAGTTTTGACGGGGTCGATGATTGGCTAGAAGCGGGGCAAGATGTCTTTTCAATCGGTCAGCAGGTCTCTTTCTGGATGAAAGTCGATAGTCCACCGGCCGATGATGATACGATTATGGTCGGGACAAACAAAAACTCCCCATTCACCACAAACGTCCATCTCGAACTGACGACTTCTGGTACCCTCCGCTATTTCTATAGCGATGAAACAGGCTCTCCTAGCGTAACCATCAACAGCACCACCAATGTTGCCGATGGTGAATGGCATCATATCGTTTTCACCGGCCGAGATGGGGTCGATGGCAGCTCCGGCTACTGGAACAAACTATTTGTCGATGGGCAGTTAGAAGCGAGCGTTGACACGGACGTTCTGGCCTTTCAGTCGCTCGATGTCGTCATCGGCCGCGAGAACGCGAGCGCCACGAGCAGCTACTTCGCAGGGGAAATCGATGAATTTCGCTTTATCCGCTATAGCGGCCGACCTCAAATCACCGAGGCCACAGCCCAAGCCTTAGCGGCCGATCGGCCGGGCGTGGCCCAAGAACTCCCCACCGTCTCAACGACCGTGACCGGCACCGCGCACGTCCGCGACATCGCCGGTAACGGATACCACAACTTCCAAGAAACGGTCGATGCGGTCGTCCAATTACAACAGGCGATCCCCGAACCGATTGTCGACAACAATCTTGGCGACCTTGTTATCTTCGCCCCATTTGATGAAACACCCAACGCCGAGCTATTCAACAACTATGTCTCTACCGAAGCCGATTTCACCTGTGAAGTCGGGGCTTGTCCACAGTCCGGCTTTTCTGGCGTAGCCGGTAATGCCCTTCTCTTTGACGGTCTCAATGACCGCCTCACCGGCCCAGCACCATTTGTATCGCCCGACTTCACAGCGGCCGCCTGGGTCAAAGCGGATCGCGGCACCATTGTCGCGCTTAATGATTACGAGACACGGCTCGACTTTGGTGGCTTTATGGTCGAAGGAATCAGACTTCCAGCTACCCTACCGGAAAATGAATGGGTCCATCTTGCTGGAACCTATGAGTATGACACCAAGACCGCTAAGGTCTATATCAATGGCACCCTGATCAGTTCCGCCAATGTGGGCAACAGCCTACGGCGTGACATCTATGTCGGAATGCATGAAGATTTTGGCAACCCGCTCAACGGCTATCTCGATGACTTGCGCCTTTATGATGCGACCTTGAGCGATGCCGATATCGCCACCTTATACCAAACGTCAGCACCCGTTTTGCGTTTCGAGTTTGACGAGGAAAGCACAGAAACAACCTTCGCGGATAGCTCGGCCAATCAGTTTGTCGGACAGCCCACCCTGACAACGGTGCAAGCGGCCGATGGCACCACAGGGGTCGAGCGCAATCCTGCTTCCGGCACCGACGGCCAAATCGGCAATACAGCCCTCTTCGTTGACCGCAGCAATGCGCTCACCGTCAATCCGAGCGATGATTCAGCACTCGATCTTAACGCCACAACTATCGCAATGTGGGTCCGGCCGGATGGACCATACGCATCTGGCGAACAAATCTTATTCAGCAAACAAGCCAGCGACGGCACCCAATCAAACTATGAATTGGCCCTTGCGACCAATTCGCTCCAGCTCACCTTTAACGCCCATCAAGCCAACTGTACGACCGCGATTACGCCGCTCACCTCAAACAGTAGCTTGGTCGAAAATGTCTGGTCCCATGTCGCCGTCACCTTTGACGGCACGTCTGCCAGACTCTTTATTAATGGTGTGCAAGATGACTCTTATAGCTCCGCCAGCACCACCTTGTGCCAAAACGATCATCCTGTCGAAATCGGCACCAATTACAGCGGAGAAATGGATGAATTAGCGCTTTACGGCCGTGCCCTCACCGCCTCCGAAATTCAATCCCTCTATCTCCGTGAACTGCGCTGGTATCGCGCCATCGCCAACTATGAAGTCCGCGTCGATAATGAAGCACCGACCATTGAATTGATCTCAGACGAACCGTATCGTCAAAATGGGTATATCCAATTAGCGCTCTCCGTTGTTGACCTTTGGTCTGAAGTCGCTTTTGTCGAAATGGAAATTGAACGGCCGTATACCAGCACAATCAACGTAGAAAGTGCGGTACGTTGTGGTGATGTCCCAGATGGTGTGGTTTGGTGTCCCGTCTTCGACACGACTGAGCTTGACGGTAGCGGCACCTATTCTCTAACTTTCCATGCCATCGATATTGCTGGAAATAAAACGACCAGCCCTGTTTATCACATCTATGCAGATGGGACAGGGCCAGCCGCCACCCTGAACGGCTTCACCAATGAATGGCAAAACTTAACCAGTGAAGCAGCCGAAGCGATCAGCTATACACTGCCAATTGAGGCCACAATCGTCGATCCCGCCTTGCCAGATAGTACATCCGGCAGTGGCGTTCTCTCTAACACGGTCAGCATCGGCCTCTACGATGTCAATACCGGCGAACTAGCAGGTAATGGCTCGTGGCAACCGATGATCTATCAAGGCAATGATCTCTATACGGTAGAGTATGAGATTCGCGGTCTCCGGCCGAATGGACAATACTCGGTCACCATAACCGCGTCTGACGCCGCTGGGAACCCTATCAGTTCCATCGCCTCCGACACCTTATCAGGTAGCAACGGCTTGCAATCTGTTACCAGTTCGGTCGCAAACAGCGTTCAGCTAGACGGCCGTGCCTCGCTCGTCTCTATCCCACCAGACATGGTCCCTGCTCTCTCAGTCAGTGGCACCTTGCAATTGGATGGGACCGCGAGTGAGTTAACCGCATTCGGCGGACAGCTAGCGATGCACAATTTCGAAATCATTACCGGAACCGGCTATGCAGATACCACCTTCTGGGACCGAGAAATCACCTGTGCCACAGGCAATTGCCCCACCCTCAATACAGATATGCTGGATCAATCCGGCTTGTTCGGTCAGTCGGTCTACTTCGATGGCACAAACGACCAACTTGAACTCGATCTCAATGACAATATCTCGTACACCTTTAGCCTAACGAAACCGTTCGCCATCTCAATGTGGTTCCGCAACCAAGGGTTAGCCACAGCTGATCGAACCCTCCTTGCGATGGATGGGGGTAGTGGCACGAGCCAATCTATCTTCGGGCTCGATACCAGCAATCAATTCCTAACCCAATTGGGTGGTGTGACCACAGTTGTTACCGATACGGCGGTATCAAACAACACCCCCTATCATGCGGCCGTCACCTTTGATGGTAGCACCGTCACGCTTTACCTAAACGGCTTATCGGTGGCTCAATCGACCACCCCACCACAGTTCGCCAGCGGCCAGCTCTATATCGGCAGCAACGGTTCAGGGCAATACTTCCGTGGATTGATCGATGAACTCTCTGTTTATGATTTGTCACTGACCGATAGACAAGTCGCAGCACTCGCGCAATCAGGCGGCCGTGGGGTTTCCTCAGTCGAAATCGGCTACGAGTTGGTCACAAACTTTAACACCTATTCTGAAACAGCCAGCATCAATGCTGATAGCTGGACGGCCGCCAGTCTAAGTGGCAATGGCAATCTCGTCCGTAACTGGTCATTCGCAGAAAGTGACAGCAACCGTGAAGGGTTCTATGCGATTCATGCACGAGCCACAGACGCGGCCGGTAATGTCAGTTACCCACGCACCTTGTGGCAAGGGTACATCGACCGCGTCCCCCCCACCATTGTGGGCGAAGCACGTCAGATTGTGGTCGATGGCGATCCAAAAACAACGGTTACCTTTACCACAACCGACAATATTCTCGACGCCGACTCACTTGTTCATGTCTGCACGGCCGGGGATTTAACATCGTCCACCTATTCCGGTCTGGGCTTCCCCTATGACGGAACTGTGTATCAAATCGTCGGTAGTTGTCAGCTCGATGGCCATCTATCCCAAGTCGATTTAACCATTTGTGACTCGGTCAACAACTGTACAACCGAAACAATCATCTCCGTGTTAGCGGACACCACACTCGCGATCACAGCGCCCAGCAATGGTGAAACGATCGCCGGTGGGACAACCGCTAATATTCCGGTCACCGGCAATGCTTATGTCCCTGATGGTTTAAGCGAAGTAGGTCTATTCATCAACGGCGCTTTGGACCAAACGCTCACTATTTCAGGCGCGCCGATTTCGAGTGATTGGTCTTTTAATTGGCAACCCACAGTCAGCGGCGTGTACTCACTCACCATCTTGATCACCGATACGCTGAATGCCACAACATCTCAGTCGGTCGAAATCATCACCAATCAGCAAGCTTGCGAAGTCGAATATACGGGTGATAGCACCACTGACTTTACCAGCGGTGATGCCACGGCATTACAGCAAGCGGTCGCGGCCGCAACCAACAATAGTGTCCTCAAAATCGCAGGCCACTGCTTTGGTGTCACCGGCGATGGCGTTTATACCCAAACGGTCATTATCGATAAACCGCTGACCTTAGCCGGTGGGTATGAGCTCGGTGGCGATTGGAGCACGGCCGATGCCGACAGCTTTGAAACGATTATCGATGCGGATAGCCGCGGCCGTGTCATCGAAATCAACAACGCCGGTGATGTTACCCTTCAAGATTTAACCATCTCAAACGGCTATACCCACTTCGCCGGCAACAGCAACATCCATCGCAACAACGGGAGCGGGGTCAATATCGGTGCCAGCCAAGTCGTCATGGAAAATGTCACAATTCGCGATAACAGCACTGAGCATTTAGGTAGTGGTGTATACATATACGATGCCAGTGCTACAGTCACAGTTAACAACTCAGACATTCTGTCAAACTGGCACCCAGATCTAAGAGATATACGAGGAGGTGGCTTCTTTGTCGATGACAACGCGACATTAACCATCACCAACTCCACTATCGCTGACCATATCAATGGTGGCGGTGGCGGGCTGTACGTATCTGGCGGTGCACAGACTCACATTGAAAACTCAACCATCCGCAACAATGAAGGGGTCTCATTTGGCGGTGCCTTCTGGATGGGGGGCAGTGTCACTGTCGTCAATAGCACGATTAGTAACAACACCTCACGAGCAGGCAAGGCCGGTGGGATCGAAATGACCGCAGGCGGTGTTTTGGATATCTCTTACACTACGATTGTCAGCAATAGTGAATCGGGCATCAATCCGGTGGGGACGATCACCATGAGCAATAGTGTGATCGCGTATCATAGCGTTGCCAACTGTAAATCGGTTATCGATACGGACAGCGGCTATAGCTTCGACAGTGATGATAGTTGCGGTTTATCGGCCGGCACCAGCATCACCAACAGTGATCCATTATTAAGTCCATTGGCAGAAAATTTCGGCACGACATGGACCCATATGCCCCTCCCCAATTCCCCACTTCTCGATGTCATTCCGAATGGGGTCAATGATTGTGGCACAACTGTAACTACAGATCAGCGTGGCTTTTCTCGCACAGCCTACGCCAATTGTGATATCGGCTCAGTTGAGATCGATCCGATCCCGCTCATTCCACCGACTCCACAACTCACTATTAATGCAAGCAACATCGATCTAGTATGGCCAAGCACTTCCCCCGTTTGTCAATACGATGTCTATGAAAGCACCAACCCGTTTAGCGATTACACCCAGCTGTCAAGCGATCAAAGCGAGTTAACGCTGTCAGATAGCGACACCAGCGGAGATGACAATGATGTTTACTATTATATCAGTGCGCAGTGTGTCAATGGCACGGTCGATTCACCGGCCGTTGGGGTGTTTGAATTTGGCTTAACCTCGGGTAATTAGGAGCTATTGAAAGGGCGGCCGTGTCAGCACTATGTGACACGGCCGTCTAATCATTCAAACAATGTCAGGCTTATTTGATATTTATGTCCTTACAACGGAACGTAGCAGCGCGGCCAACAACAAGGCGCGACAAACAGCCATCCAGTTATTTTGTTCAATGAACGACACCCCAAACATCCCCCCACCACCTGTAGGGGATAGGTAAATGGCGGTCCCATGTAAATCATGTAATTCGATAACTGCCATTTGTCTCTCCCCGGACCAAATCGCAATATGAATTGGTCCGGGGAGAGACAAACGATGGTTGAGTTGATGACAATGTGAAGGTGGTTCATCGTTTACCTATCCCCTACCTCATCTACAAACATACAAACGGTACAAAACTTGGCCCACATTCAAAAATATGATATTTTAAATACATTTGTTACAAATTATCATATAACAGGCTCACACCATGCCCCCACAACGAAGACGTAATTCAATGAGACATCCCACATGGCATTACGGCTGGAACGGATATTATTTCATCACCATTTGCACCCACCAAAGGCAACACATATTTACAGAAACAGCTTACAAAACCATCGCCGAAACCACATGGTATCGCATTCCTACATTCAAATCCGCCACAAGCGTAAAAATCGATGAATTTATTGTCATGCCCAATCATTTACATGGAATTTTGGTCATCGAAAACGGATATGCACCAGATGCACCACGGCCGGACAAAACCATATCAGGAACCATCAGCGCAATCATTGCCGCCTACAAAGCGGCCGTCGCCAAAAAGATCAATCACACCAGAGACAAAGCGGAACCGATTTGGCAGCGCGGCTACTATGACCGCATAATCAAAAGTGAAGCCGCGTTGAACAGAACGAGACAATACATCATAAGGAACCCAACGATGTGGCAGAAAAAGCGTAATCTGCTGCCTAAGCTACTAGGAAAAATGACTTTTCACAGTCACTAGGTTTTATGTACCAAGTCATCGACATAGCCGCTACGAGCTCCATTTGCCATACACCATCGTGCTTCGCTTAGCCTGGGGCGCCCGGAAAGGGATGGTCTACTTCTTTGTGTCCCAACCGATCAGTGAAAACAAGTGCGCAGACTACTATCACTACATCGACATCGCCGACAGCTAGCGACAGCCGGTGTCACCAAATCGCATACGATCTACATCGCAAATAGCACTTGTATGGAAAACTGACATCCTCTAGAATTTATTAGCCAATTAATACCATAGGGGAGTAAATCAAATTCAACTGACTATTTTTACAAAGATATCAAGCAGTCAAACATCATCAAGGAGAATTTTCAATGGGTGTTATAGCAACCGCAGTTGTCGGCCTCATGAGTGCCGTCGCCGGAGGTGTCGTCA
>WTJY01000293.1 GCA_011524645.1 Anaerolineales bacterium
GCGTTAGAGGTGCTTTCACCGTGTCGAATGAGCCAAAAAGTACGCATAAAAATTAAAACCTTGTACTTGAAATGCTTTAATCGATCAGAGTTTAGGTGGATGCACTCTGGGATGCAAGATCGGTACCCATTTTCTTATGCGAGTCCGGCTAATTTGGGATCGAGCACGATGTCGAACTTTTGCCGAATGGCGGCATCTACGGCCGGATCGATTCGCTTCGGTTGATGTGTTTTCATCAAATCACGCGCAATGATTCTGGCCCGTTCACGCATATCGAGTGCGCCATCGATTTCCCAATCTTCCCGATTGCGTCGATCTGTGGCGGGTGGATAGAAATATTCGCTATGCATTAAGCCGAGGCTTTGCTCCGTGCCTAGATAATGCCCTTCGCCGAAACAGACCTCCCGTATGACATCGACCGACAGGGTTTCATCATTAACTTCGATACCACGGACCGCCCGCATAATAGAGCCGTTGATATCGTTATCGATTACATATTGTTCGTATGCGATCGTCAAAAGAGATTCGAGGAATCCGGCCGAATGGTGGACATAGTTGGCCCCCGCAAGGGCGACCGCCAAACCGGTGATCCCTTTTTCATAGCCCGCTTGGATGTCCGGCAATTTTGAATCGCTGAGACCGGACGAGTTGTAAACCGGAATATTATAGAATTGGCCGAGCTGACAAATGGCGGCGTTCATGAGGGCGAATTCGGCCGCGCCACCGATAAAGTTACCGGTGCGTAAGTCGGCCACAGAGGGGACATAGCCCATAATCACCGGTGCGCCCGGCTTGAGTAATTGAGTGTAGACCAAACCGGACAGCTCTTCCGCATTGATTTGGACAAGCGATCCGGCCAGTGCTGCCGGACTCGTCGCACCCGCTTGGGGGGCAGACGACAGAAACACCGGAATTTCATGTCGTACGATGTCGGTCATCACTTCAACCGTTTCGGTCGCATAACGAAGAGGGCTGACCGTCCAGCAGCTGGTGACAGAAATAAACGGTTTCGCTTTTAGGGACTCCGCGCCGCCAGCGATCATGGCGCACATGTCAAACACGTCGCGGAATGATTCAACCGTGAAACAGTTGCCGGTCACATGTTTGGTGGTATTGGTCACAGCCGCATAAAAGGTGTTGATGTCTAATTGTTCGTTCGTTAGATCGCGAGCGACACAGGGGCGGAGATAGAAATGGATATTGTCGAGTGCGTCACACATACGGCCGATTTTGGCGATGTCATCTAAAACCGTTTCACGCACCGCTTGTGTTTCCAGATCGAGTACTTTTACGGCCGCGCCACCGGTTCCCATATAGACCTTCGCACCACTTAGGTACATATCGTGACGTGGATCATCACGGCCGTAGAGAACCACCTCGTTACGAGCGGTTCCCAACGCATCTTCAACCATCGCGCGCGGAATAAACACCCGATTGCGACTTTTGTCGATAATAGCACCTGCTGTCTCAAAAATATCTCGACATTCTGATGGCATGACTTCGATTCCGACCTGTTCGAGTACATCGAGTGAGGCGTTGTGGATTTTTAGAATGTCTTGCTCATAAAGTGGTTTGTATTGTCCACCGACTAGGCCTGGTTCGATGGGTTGTTTTGTTGGGGTTGGGTCCGGTCTACGTTTCCGCTTACGTGTTTTTGCTTGACTCATCGAAGTTCTCCTACCTATAAGACGGCCGATTCGGCTTGCTCTGTGGGTTGTACTTGCTGAGATTTGTCAGCTATTTTTTGGGCTTGATTAATATGTTCGCGGTCATGCGAAAACATATTTTGGACATGAAAGTGGAGGCTAGCTTGGCCGTAACTGGGGTGATAAGCGATATTTTTCCATTTCTCGGGAGGGAGAGATTTGAGAAATTGAATTGTTTTTTCACGACGGCGTGTAAAATCGGCTAAAAGCTGTTCGGCCGTTTGGTCTGATTTCAAGATCGTTTGATCTTCAGCGGTGAAGATCGCCAAATGGATGAGGGTGTTGTTCTGAGATGCCATTTTTTTGAAGCGTGCTAAAAATTTTTCTTCCGCATACCCTAAATGGAACAAAACATCATTGATGTGCCATTCCTCATTATCGGCGTTGTCTAATCGATCTGTATTAGGATAGTTGCTCAGAAAGAGCCCTAATGTTTGTGGTGTTTGTTGTAATCGCTGTAAAAGCGAGATGATTGGCATTAGCATACAAGCATAGCAGTTTAATATTCTCGGCCGGTGGTCACAATGGCACTGTCATACAACTGGGGCTGTGTTTTTTGTGGGGTGTGTACATAGGAGGGAGGTGAGAGAAGGGAGACTGACGTAGAGTAAGAGGTGCATCGCTTAGAGTAAGCGAAAGTTGTACCTTCATACTCCATGTGCGAGCTACAGAACCTTCTTCTTACTCTTGTCCCCTGACCAACAGGGGGGCGTGACTTGTTGCCCTGCTGTAATTTAGATGTGCCTAAAAATTGCGCTGTGTTAGAAATCGCCTGTTCAGGCAAGTTTCATATACAATAACGATTGGAATCAAAAGTAACAAAACTATGTTATGTTTTTATCGTATAGAAAGTGTGTATGATAGGATTGTCTTACCCTTTGCTGGGTGGGCTATAAACAACGTACACCTTTTATTTGTAAGGACACTTAATTAAGGAAGAATGAACTATGTTTGGTTGGCGCAAAAAAAATAGTGGTGCGGCCGCAGAAGGCTCTTATGAAAGTGATGCACTCATCGATTTGCGTAGTATTGAGAAAGCTTACCAAACGGAGGCGGGCCCTTTTTTGGCTTTAAAAGGGGTGGATTTAAAAGTTGTCTCTGGTGAGTTTGTGGCGGTTGTGGGGAAATCGGGGAGTGGGAAATCGACGCTGATTAATATGATTACCGGTATTGACCGGCCGACCCAAGGTGAGGTTGTGGTGCGAAATACTCCGATCCACACTTTGACGGAAGGGCAGATGGCGGAATGGCGCGGCCGGAATATGGGAATCGTCTTTCAGTTCTTCCAGTTGCTCCCGACACTGACGATCGCTGAAAATATTATGTTACCGATGGACTTTTGCAACATGTATGAACCACGGGAGCGATATGATCGAGCACTTGAGCTACTTGATTTAGTCGAAATGAAAGAGCATGCGAACAAATTGCCTTCGGCCGTTTCCGGTGGTCAGCAACAGCGTGCCGCGATCGCCCGCGCCTTGGCGAACGACCCTCCAATTATTGTGGCGGACGAGCCAACCGGTAACTTAGACTCGAATACGGCCGATAATGTGTTCCGTATGTTCGAAAAGCTCGTTTATGACGAAAACAAAACGATCCTGATGGTGACCCATGATAACGATTTGGCGAACCGAGTGGCGCGTAAGTTAACCATTGCGGATGGGTTGATTTTGACAGATGAAATTTTGCGTGCGGACGTGGGGAATAGCGCGGCCGTGGCTTCATAATCATGTGAGTAAAGAGTAGAGTGTAGATAGGATGCTGATATTTTTCTTTTCTCCTTTTCCCTTTCTCCTTTAAAAGGAATGTGTGAGTTATGCGTCGTAGTGCGCCACGTTGGCTAAAGGTTATACGTGACCTAACCAGTAATAAATCAAGAACGGTGCTTGTTGTGTTGTCAATCGCGATTGGGGTCATGGCGGTTGGTGCGGTTTTGGGAGCCCAAGCGATTGTCGAGCAGGATTTACCACGCGATTTTATGGCGATTGATCCTGCGGCCGGTTTCGCGATTACGGTGACCAATTTCGATGATGATGTTGTCGATCAAATCGAGGCCATGGAAGAAGTTGGAACGGCCGAGGGGCGGCGGATTCTTGTTGCGCCGTTCCAGACCCAGTCCGGCGACTGGCGTAATTTGCAATTGTCCGCTTTGCCTGACTATGAAAATATCAAGCTGAATAAAATTGTGCCTGAAGAGGGGATTTACCCACCACCGGCCGGTACGATTTTGATCGAGCGCTCTGCGTTTGTCGACAATCTAGGGTTTACCGATATTGAAATTGGGGATTACATTCGTGTAAAAGCACCAAATGGGAAAGAGCGTGATTTGCAGATCGTCGGCACTGTTCATGAACTCAATCAGTTTCCCCCTCAATTGATTCAAACCGCCTATGGCTATGTTTCCTTTGAAACGATGGAAATGTTCAATGAGCCGAAAGAATACAACCAGATGTTGTTTACGATTTCCGATGAGCTGTCGAGCCAATATGATTGGTTGAATTTATCTGCTGACGATCGGCGTGTTTTGTCGGCCGAAGCGAGCCGTGTTGGTAAATTGATTCAGGACAAAATGGAAGCGACCGGTGCATCGGTCATCTTTGTGGTTTCGTTGCCACCCGGGCAGATGCCGACGCAAACTATTTTGGACGGGATTTCTTGGCTACTATTGGCAATGGGCTTGTTGTCGCTTGGTCTATCGGTGTTTTTGATTGTTAATACATTGTCGGCGATTCTGACCCAGCAGGTGCGACAAATCGGTATTATGAAATCGATTGGGGCGCAAACATCTCAGTTGACCGTCATGTATTATTTCTTGGTACTGATTTTCGGCTTGTTGGCGTTGGCGATATCGGTTCCATCTTCGGCGTTACTGTCTGGTTGGTTGGCGAGACTATTCGCTTCGATTCTCAATTTCAATGTGCGTGAATTTGCATTCAACTGGAACATTATCTTCATCCAAGCGGGTATCGCCCTTATTGTGCCGGTCTTGGCGGCGACCTATCCGATTATTCGGGGGACACGAACGACAGTTCGTGAAGCGATTAGTGATCATACGTCTGGCGGAGGTGGGCAATTTGGGACAAGCTATGTTGATCTCTTTGTGGTTGGTTTGAAAACACTGATCCCGATGATGAAACGGCCGGCGCAAATCTCTCTGCGGAACACCTTCCGGCGTAAAGGTCGCCTAATCCTTACGCTCACCTCACTGTCATTGGCCAGCTTGATCTTTATGTCGATCTTGAGTATTCAGTCATCGATTCAAACGACATTAGATGAATCGCTTGGAATTTTCCAATTTGACATTCAGATTCGTACCAGTCGTGAATATCGGATTGATCGCTTAGTGCGTCAAGCGGAAAACAATCCTTATGTCACCGTTGCTGAGAGCTGGGGCTTTGGTGGTGGTCGCCGTGTCCGGCCGGATGATACGGAAAGTGACAATATTATTTTTTATGCGCCACCGATTAATG
>WTJY01000015.1 GCA_011524645.1 Anaerolineales bacterium
TGAAGCAGTAAAAGAGTACAAAATATCATATTTTGATAAATCTCTTACAACGGTCACTTAAATCTGTGCCATCGCTGACGATGTACGTAAACGTAAGTTCACCGTACATATCACCGATTGGAGCGACTTGGAGTTCTGTCCCACCGTTGATGATCGTGACCAAGCCACTGGCCGGTTGGGTTACCGATTCGATGATCAAGCTATCTGAATCGACATCACTGTCATTGACCAAGACATCGACAACCGCCGTGGTATCTTCGGTCATCGTTGCGGTGTCATCGACCACTGTGGCGGCCGTGTTGACATAGGCTTCATATGCACCGATGTCACAGCTGCCGTTTTGCGGCCGTGCTACGCCTTGTTGATCGCTAATAAAGTAAGTCCCACAATCGTTGGTTCCGGCCGGAATCACATCCAAAGCGGGACTGCTGGGCAAGAGCGAATAGGTATGCCCTTTATTGATGACTTCGCGAGAAATAACAGAGGTATGGAGCAGCGTCGGTGTAATGACGCTGGTGGTGCCTGAGTCACTTGGGCAACTGCCATCATTGGCGATCAAGTTGTACCCTTGATCGTCATAGGTGCCGTTACCGGTACAAACGGTATCGGTGACCAGAATGCTACTGCTCAATTGCACCGTTCCTTCGTTGCTGAAACCGGAACTGGCAGGCTCGATATAGCTGTAACCTGGATCCCAGGTCATATTGCCAGCAAACAAGGTGCTCTGTGAGACCAAGACCAAACCGTTCGCTTGGTTTTCTACTGAGGCGTTAAGGATGCTGTTTTCGAGCGAGAGAGTCGCACTGCCATAGTTGACAAAAACGCTTTCATTTACGGCCGCACCGTTAATAGAACTATCGATGATGTTTAGCACACCATAGTTGCGAACCAATGTATGGGATTGCTTATTTTCCATCCGCATCGTGATACCTTCTAGTGTGACTTCTGCACCAGAATTAATAAGCAACATATCAGCACCACCGCCAAATTGAGAAAAATCTCCATTTTTATACATTTCTAGATTGCGGAATACCACACCGGTGGTATTGGCTACTACGTCGAAGAACGGCTTCCCATTTTCAGAGTTGTCAAATTGAACATTGAGTCCTGTACCATCAATCGTCACTGATTTGTCAATGGTGAAGCTGTTGAGATACCCAGTTGGGTAGATGATCAAGTCTGGTGAGAAGGTGAGCGTGCCACCATCACAAACGAGGTCTAGCGCGTCGTCGAAGCGAAGCGGGCTATTGTTGGTGCGATCACCGTTGGTGACGGTGACGACACTGTTACAGACTTCAAACATCGCATCATCGGACCCGGTAAAGGTAACGTGATCGACTGTGGCGGTGCTGGTTACGCTTGCACCTTGCGCGGCCGTGACCGTTACTGGGATGGTAAAGGTCATCGCTTCACCGACCGCCAAATCGATCGTTTCATTAAGCTCCGTAATCGCCGTTGTGGCGGCAACGCCAGCAGGCAAATCCTTCGTTACATTGACACCGGTTAAGGCGTTTGTGCCATTGTTGGCGACAACAACTGTGTATGTAACCGCATCGCCAGAACTGACGATTGTTGGTGAAACAGAGTTAGAAAAACGGAGGGTTGGCGCATCGATTAAGACTGTATTGGTATTGGTGACCGGTTCACCAATGGTTGAGCCGGCGAACATGAGTACATACATATCGAATGTGGGTATTCCTTCTGGTGGTGTCCAATTGATTGACCAACTATTTTCTCGTGATCGTTCTGATGTAGACCAGCTTTTGCTGCCCACAAATTCTCCGTTGACATAAAGATGAACGCTAGACACATATGCCTCATCGGTCCAGGCATAGCTTGTCACTGGCACTGTATCGAAGTTATCGAGCTGTGTCCCGTTGACCGGTGACAAAATCGCCACCCCTTCGGCCGTATCGGTCTTCGGTTCTACCACGGTGGTACAGTTGCCATGCAAGTCACAAGCGGTCATCGTCCCATCATCGGTTGTGTTAATGGTAAACACATTTGAAGCCAAGCTAACGGTCCGGGTAACTGGACTAAAGTAGTCGAGATACCAGTCGGAGCTTTGACGGTTGCTATCAACCGGTACACCGGCCGGGCAGACCCACCCTTCGTCCGTAATGTTCAAATCTTCAGCGTAGCAATAGACCTGTACATTGTCATCTGGCAGGCCGATATATTGCAGATCGACCCGTGGGGCGCGCAAGTCAATCGGGCCGGACCACGCGTTGGGGTTGTGGCGGATATTGCCTTGCGCATCGGTGGCGCGCAACCCGATGGTGTAAAGACCTTCTAAACCGGCCGGTAAATCCCCAGCCCACGACGCATAGTTAGTGCCACCCGCATCGGTCACAGTCGCTTCTTGCCATGTTTCATGTGTATAAAGCGATTGGATTTCCGCTTCGGTCAAGACGCGGTTAAAGATAATTACCTCGTCGAGTGACCCATTGAGCGCATCGATATAGTCGATCCCACTCACTTCAAAGTTCGCCCCGAGAATGAGCGGTTTATCGGTGACAGGCATGCTACCGACCACTTCTTGGGTGCCCGATTGAACCCCATCGATATAGATCGTTTTGTAAGTGCCGTCGTACATGGCGACCACATGGTGCCATTGGTTGTCAACGACTGAAGCGTTGCTGTCTAGCACCCAAACGCTACCGTTGCTGGCGGAAACCAATCCTTCTGTATCGAAGGAGATTTTACCGTTGGCTAATGGACTCATGTTGATTTGCCAGCCGCCACGCCCTTTGGCGATGATATTGTCGCCAAAGCTGGTGTTGTCTGTTTTGATCCAGAACGAGACAGCCATTTGTTGGTAATCGAGATCGGCCGTGTCGGGGATTTCGATATAGTCGTTGACCCCATCAAATTGAACGGCCGTGCCGAATTTGCCGTCGATTCCGGCCGTGGGGCAAGAGCCTGCATCATCATCACAAGAGACTGTTGAGCTGATTAGTGAGGTATGGCTAAAATCGGTGACACCCTTTGGATCATCCAATGGGAGATACATTTTCAAGCCATCTGGATCAACATCGGGCCAAATCGCCCCATTGAGATGGCGCGCTTGGTATTCGACTTTGGTGATGTCGGTACTCAAGAGATTGGCGATGTTGTAGATTTGGGTCATGCCTAGCGCATGGCGATAAGCAACCGCTTCATCGATCCGGCCGGTGAAGAAGCCGGTGCTACTATTATCCGCTCCGATATTGAGCGGTAAATCGTCTGTGGTTCCCAGCGTCTGGGTGACTTGCGCCGTGGGTAGACCGTTGACATAGCCAACCCACTGACCACTTTCGAGCGAGAGGGCGACATGGGTCCATTCATTCGGGCTGATGCTTACGGCAACTGATTCGGTGTCGCTCGGTGTGACCAAGAGCATACTGCTATAGTCATCGGCGATTTGCCAGCGGAAGTTGCTGCTGGTCCCATCATCGACCGCCATAATTGTGGGGTTGTAGCCGTTGCTACTGGCACCCCAAGTTGGGTAAATCCATGCCGAGAGGGTCATGTCATCAAGGACAAAGGTGGTGGTAGGGATGGCACTGTTCGCAACGAGGGTGGCGAATTGGCTATCGACTGTTAAATAGTCATCGGTCCCGTCAAATTGGGCGCTTGCACCGAAGTTGCTGGCACCCGAAGATTGTGGACAAGCGGCACCGCTACAGGTCGCTTTGTATTTATCGGCCGTGCCGTCAACCCACGCCCCATTCGGGTTCGCTTCATCAAAGTGGAAGTGGAAGATCCGGCCGTTGTAGTCATACACCGTTTCACTGACCGTACCTGAAATGGTGCCGGTACCAGAAATATAGGTGCTTGTTGCGGTGATGTCGGCGAATGGGCCGTAATCATCTAATTGCAACGTGCCGATGGTGGTGCTAATCGTGTTGCCAACCACGTCTTCCATGCTAGCAACTACATCATACTCACCATACGCCGGTTGTGACAGGCTATAGGTGTCGGTCCACACACCGCTTAATCCAGCGGCGGTCTCTACACTTGCCACTTGTGGCGTACCGATAACTGAATTGCCTAACCAATTTTCGATATCGATGGTAATAGAAGGAACCAAACCACGGTTATCTGTGATTGTGCCATTAAGCTCAATCGTATTGTCACCTGTGATCGATTCAGGGTTAGTCGATAAAGCAACTGAGGTTACACCTGCGTCTACAGCTCCTTGTGGTGGGGTATTATCGACATAAATTGTGGCACTATCAATCCCCACATTACCAACCGCGTCACGCGATTCGATTTCGACCGAATAAGCCCCTTCACCGCTTGGATCAAATTGGAAAATCCAGAGATTGTTGCTTTCAACCGATTCCGCAATCGTTGGGGTGATAACTTGATTGGCTGGCGTTGTAATTGAGACCGCTACGGTGTCGATGATTGAAACATCATCGGTGACAATCATGCTTAAAATGATCGACTCGTTGGGCAAATCCTGATTGAGTTCAAGGGTTGCTTGGGGTTCGCCCAAATCGATCACGATTGGCGCGGTATATTCGACTTCAAATGAGGCCAATTGGGCATCGTAGATTTCATCCACGGCCGCCGCCCCGATGTCATAGTCAAAGTAGACGATTTCATCCATTCGGCCGACGAATCCTCCGTTGGTGCCATCGCCGATCAAGAAATTGGTTGCTTGATCACAAACACCTGTGGTGTGCGCGGTTGATTGGGTCAGCGCACCGTTGATATAGACGCGCATGGTCGCCCCATCGTAAGTCGCCATGATATGAGACCATTCATAGGTCGTTAATTTACCGGCCGAGATTTCTGTGGTGGTGTCACAAGTTGCGCCACCGGTGACCGACAATTTGACGTTGCGGTGTGTGGTTAAGGACAGCACTGCCGAGCCGGAACGCCCCATCAAGAAACGTTCTCCGCCCGGTCTGCCCAGTGCGACCCAAAGGCCCATCGTAAATTGATCGTCATCAAAATCAAAGGTGTAAGGGATTTCCGCTTGCACCGGTGCGCCGGTGGCGAAGCTGACGCCACGCCCCATTTTGCCGAGGACACCTGATTGAGGACAGCCACCGGCCGTGGTGTCACTATCAATGGTGTTGTCGCAAGTGGCTGGAATATATGGCCGTGTTCCTGTGTTTTGCCATTCCCCAGTGGTTGTGAATTCATCGACTGAGTAGTGATAGAGGGCTTTGGCCGTTTCATCTTCGGCTAGTTGGTCGAAAACAACTTCGGCACGGAAGACCATATCGGCATTGGTCGTTTCGGCTACGGTACCGGGGGTAATGCTACCATTTACCACCTGAGAGGTTGCTGGCAACATCGAGGCGATTGATTCGGTATCACGCACCACATTTTCTGGTAATTCGACATAGAATGTCCCTGCTAAACTGTTAAATTGATCTTCGTTTTTCACCGTCGCTGAGTAGATAACTGAGTCATCCAGAGCGACGATGCCTGCTTGGGCCGATACGGTTTGAATTGTCGGTACGAATGTGATCGGGTTGAGGGTGTTGACCACGGCCGGATTGGTGCGGAATTGCTCTTCTTGGCTGTCCAACATCGAGTCGCCGTCACTATCTGCGCTGAGTGGGTCGGACCACACCCAAGTGGTGAGTGGGTCACCGTTGTTATCATAGTCATAGACGATTTCCCAGCCACCGCTCCATGCTGTTGTATCTGCGACATGGGGGCTACGGCTATTAGAATGGGGGAACTCTTCCCCATCTAGCAACCCATCACGGTCGGTGTCGGCCAAACGGGCATTTGTGCCAAAAAATGCTTCCCAATAGTCCCCTAAACCGTCGCCGTCCGTATCGATTACAGCATTGCCTGAATTATTATTCTTTTCCCAATAATCAGACAGCCCATCACGATCTAGGTCGGCCCAACCGAGTGAGGGATCTTGTGAATTTGGAACCCCATCATTGTCGATGTCGTTTTGAGTCACTTGTGATATCCATCCCAGCCCAGATTGTCTACTGATACTCGGTTGGAAAAATTCATTGATGCTGGTCGGTAAAATGTCGAGGATCATGGCGTTGAGCGGGGTATGGGTTGAGCCACGAACCGCTTCTTCGTCACAAGATAGATCAGAGGTGAAAATAAAGCCCCAGCAGTCAAGCATTACGACGTTGTAGGATTCGGTTAAAATGACCGATTCCCCTTTGTTCACACCGGGAGTCCCATAATTGACGGTAATCGACGGCGAGAAGAGTTGCTGATTGTTGGGCCAACTAACAGAGCCGAACTCAAGTTCATCGTGGTGATCGACTTTACTTTCTTGGAGATAATAGCCGAAAGCGGAACGGCGCATTTTCGCCTCTAGTTGGCTGTCCGAATAGCTGTTGCGTACGAGGATGCCGTCGAAGGGTCCAAGGGTAAGGGTGTTGGTAATATCAACGGTGGTTTTGACTTCTGCTCCTGCTTGGAACCCATTGCTGGTTTGAAATTCCGGCCGATAGAAAGCCATTTCTAGCCGGTTTGGTGCGTTGAGATCGACCGTGATATAGCTGTCATAAACGGACTCTGCTAGTGCGGATGCGACCGCGCCGGAAATACCGCCACAGACCCATCTATCGACGTCCTCTGACGTGCCGTCCCCTCCTTCTATGAGATCGACTAGGGCACAAACCCCCGCGATAATCGCATCTATAATGCCTACGACGGCGATAATGACGGTCCCCACGGGGAATATCGCGGCGATGATCGCACTGACAATCGCCACCACAAATTGACCGATCGTTTCGGACAATAGCGTGTTAAAGACCACTGTTCCCGCTTCGATGTTTTGCGATAAAACGGTATAGGTAAACATCGCCCAAATCAGGATTGTATTGATGGCGATGTCGACAACCATGCTGACTTTAGACGCTTTTTGGTAATCATTTAAGTGATCGAACCACCAAGTATCAACACTTTCCTTGGCTTTAAGGACTTCACCTGTGGTACGGATCGCACCGAACGTCTCTGCAGCGACTCCTAGGGTCATCACCGTGAATTTAGATTCAGGCCCTGACACCCCCAACAAAGATGTGCCAAGCATGATGCCCCCTGATACGAGAGCAACACCCATCGCACCGTTTTTGGACTTGCTTTGCCATGAAAATGTTTCTGGATCAACATAGGTTCTTTTTCGGATTTCTGAAGCGACTTTTTTAATCGTTTCGGCTACAAACTGTCCGGAACCCCCGATAATCGCATTCTCTTCTGGTGGGTCTTGTGGATCATAACGGCCGAATGATTCTAAGACGACAACGGGGGTCAGTGTGCCATAGACCGGCCGTGCCACCGTCTCCCCATCGACCTCTGTTGAGAGTTGCGAAGTCCAGAGAGAATAGTATTGGGCCAATTCACCAATGAGGGTAACAAAGGCGAAATCGAGGCCTAACCCGATGGCGCTATCTGGGATCAAATAGTCGCTGGGGGTGGCACTTGCGGTGTCTACCATCAAGCTCCCATCCAGCTCGACCATCGTGGTGAACCCTTGATACAAGCCCATGTAGTACAGTGTTGCTAGGCTGAGTAACCCATCGCGCGCGGCCGTCATATCGCTCACCGCTTCACCCGATTCGAGTAGCGCAGTAATATCGCTATCCAGCAAGAGTGGATCGAGCAATGCGGGCAATGTTTCATCAAGATAGATGAAGGCATCGGCCGGTTCCCAATCTGCACCGTTCCATTGATAGGGGGATAGCTTGAGATTGCTACGGACTGTCACATCCCGATTGCTCAAATCAAAGGTGACCGCACCATTGCTAATCGTTGTTTCACTGGGGCTATTGAGCGAAACGATACGGGTTTGTTCTTCCCGAAGGATCATCAAATTGACCAAATCGTCGGTATCTAAATCGGGGCTAGAGCCATAAGTCCCAGTTAGAACGTGGGTGATGTTTTGTTCCGCTAACCCTTGGATCGCATGGGCTTGATCACGGTATCCGGTTTGTAAGCTGATGGCTAGCTGGCCGTTGGGAATACCCCATAGCTCATCAGCCCCATCGGTGTAGGGATCAGATGAATCGTTGTCAAAACGGTTTTTGACGGCCGTGAGATCGAAACGCTCAATGCTGCCCCCGTTGTTGTAAGCGTACCCCTCCATGTAAGATTCTTCTAAACCATCAGCCAAGCGCCACAAGTCATCTTCATAGGCACTGGTGAGGGCATCTGTTTGGGCGATGACGGCCGTTTCTACATCAACATATTCGGTGACCGACATGCTGACGACGTTGAAATCTTGGTTATAGACTTGGAATACGGACGACGCGCTACGTGAGGTCCAGTTGTTGGTGTTGTTACACCAACGCTCGTAGATGTCAGTTTCTTCAGTCAGCTTGATCGTCTCCCCTTGGCCATTGGTGTATGTCAGCTCAGTCGGCATTTGCGTTGTGTCACAGTAATCGCTGACCCCAGTGATAAACCAGACCAAGCGTACTTCGTGGTTCGCGCCCCATTGGGTTGTTGTGGGGTTGTAGACCATCCGGCCGCTCCACGAAACAGGTGAGTCGGTCAATTGATCGAGATCGGTGGTCAGTGGGACATAAGCGAGAAGTTCTCCACCTTCTTCCGCTTGGGTCACGTTGACCCCATGTAGCTCGAGGACATCGGTATCGAGCCAAGTATCAATGGTGTCGGTGTTGCCAATGGCCCCTAACGCTTTGGTGCTGGGTAAGCTACCGATCTTGTTGTTGCTGTTGCTACTGGGGGCGGGGATTCTAATCTCCAAGAGAGGGGTCGCTTGGATTTCCCCATTGATCATGGTGATTTGCCCTTGACGATCATTTTCGGGCCAATTGAACGTTTGATTGGCACGCCAGAGATGGTCGGGGTTGTCCGGCCGGATTTGGAAATCGACAATCATCGTTTCGTTGCTGTTAAAGCCATCCACGCGAAAATCGATTTCGCTTTGTGCATTTAGGGCGATGTCATTGGCGAGACTGGGTACACGGTCATCACCGTCTGGAACCCCATCGCCGTCATTGTCATAGTCAAACACGTCGGGAGTGCCGTCACTATCGGTGTCCTCACAGGTCAGGTTAGAAACATCATCGCCGTTAAACGCTTGGGTGACGAGATCAACATCGATCAGGTTGGTACATTCCATGAAGTCGAGCAAGCCATCGTGGTTGGTATCGACATCATTGGGGTTGAGGTACCACTGGCGACCATTGTTAAATCCTTCGACTTCGATTCGGTCACTGATTAAGTCCCCATCGGTGTCGATGTGGCTGGGGTTAGTGCCCAGAACAAAGATTTCGACACGGTTGGTCAATCCGTCGCCGTCACAATCTTCATCTGCATCTGTCAGGTCACAGTTTTCTGTGCTACGCAGGCCGGTTTGTGGAGCCACGGCCGGTTCAAGCACATCACTCCCCAGCGGATTCACGATCGGGTTAAAGGTTTCTTCGGCTTCTAGTGGGTTGGTGATGGTTTCGGTGACGGCCGTAGGATGTTCCGCGTTATACCGGTCGATCAAGCGTTCGTTGAAAGCGGAGACTTGGGTTGCTTGTAGCAATGGCCCTACGATCATGGCGAAGACAAGGGTTGTTGAAAAGGCACGATAGACCGTTTGACGCTGATTGTAGCGCACCAAAAGATAGAGGCTCATAATGGTGGCTAGGATTAAGAGGGCGGTGCCGGCCGCGATGCCGATCGGCATGAGGTTGGCGGGGGTGATGTTTTCACCTGTAGGGAGTAAAGCGGCCGGATCATTGATCAAGAGAGATGGATCGGCCGCGACACGGGCGAAGATGCCAAATGAGCTTTGTCCCAACTCACTTTGTTCCCAGCTGTGAAATTGGGTGACGATTTCGGCACTAATCGATTGAAGGTCATTGCGTTCTGGTGGCACTTCTAGTTCGAGCCGTTGATAGATAGGAAGACCATTGGCATCAACCCAGAGCTGGCCACGGCCGGTCATATCGGCAAATTGCGATGTGGCTCCTAAGGTCATGCCGGGCAATAGCTCCCCATCACGGATCATTTGCGCTTCTGTTTGTTGACGCATGTAGCGTGCGAATTGCACCCCATCGATGTCAAACTCATAAAGCGTGGTTGCTTCGGCTAAGCTAGCGGCCAAAACCGGGTCTTGCCCGATTTCGCTTTGCCAATTGGATACCACTTTTACATTGACTGCGGCCGATGAAAAACCCATCAAGTCATTGCCGGGGGCGAAAATTGCGCCGGTATCATCGATGCGGGCCCATTCTTCTTGGCTGGAGGTCCGGCCGTAGGTGATTCCTTCGACCACGCGAATTTGGACCGGCTGACTTTCGCTGGTCAGATTGAATTCCATTTCCTCGGCTTGAACATTGACCGAGCCGTCTGCCGTTAGGATCGATGTTTCGGGTGAACGGCCGATGTTGGCGGCGTGTAAGGTCGGATTAGCGGTTTGCTTGGCTTGTACTGAAAAATCATACTGCCCAACTTCGCGTGCCATTGACCAAACACGATCAAATTGATCTTGGGTGCTAAGTGGCATGGCACGAACCAAGCTGGGCCAGCCCAGAACAAGCGAAATGCCTAACAAAACAAACAACCAGACGATTGTGCGAACTTTGAGGCTGTGAATGGTGTTGATTTTTGAAAAACGAGATGAGTTTTTTGCTGAGGTGAAGTGACGTCGCATAAGTAGTAATTTCCTTCAAACAAGATAGGGGTAAGTGACAAAATACGCCTAATATAAAAAGATATAAGGGTATTATGCGGATGATGCGTGACGTGAGTGTGACGAGTTTGGTTGTGTGTGACGTAACGTGATGTGATGCGAGTTAGGTTCTGCGATTCCAGACCCCAAGGGTTTGGGATGCGAGCTGTGCTTCATTGATTTCAACTGAAACCCTTCGGGTCTTGGCGCGAGCGGTGCTTAATGGATACCCTTCGGGTCTTGGCGCGAGCGGTGTTTAGCTGGCGAGTCTTTGCTCGATTTCGATGAGGTCTGGATGTTGGTGTAGTTCTTTGGCTTTGAATAGGGTAATCGCTTGGCGGTAAAGGTTTTGGGCGGCGGTGTGATCCCCTGCGGCTGTCAAAATATCCCCTTCTGCCCATAAACTATAAGCGACTTCGATATGGTTGCTGGGCAAGGAATCTGCGAGCCATTTTTGCTGTTTGGCTAACAGTTGCTGTGCCGTGTCTAGGTTTCCTTGGCGGAGATGGGCTTGGGTCAAGTAAAAAAGATTACGGCTTGTTTCAGAGTTGATGTTTTTTTGTGTCGCTTGAATATCGGCCGCTTGCTGTAAATAAGATGTAGCTTGTGCAAAATCCCCAACCTTAAAATAATGGCGTCCCAAATAGCTACAGCTAACCCCCATTAAATTTTTTGTATTTGATAGATGTTGTTCTACTTTTTGCCAAGCATCTGTGAGTTGTGTTTCTGCTAAATTCTTTTGATTGCCGAGGCTGTTGACTAGACCAAGTGAGGTGAGTGTGCCTAACGTTGTGGGGTGCTTATCCCCATGAATATCTTGGCGTATTTGGAGCGCTTGTTCATAAATTTGCGTCGCTTTTTCATAATCGCCTTGCAAATAGTGACCATAAGCTAACATCGATAAGGATTGAGCGATGTGGGGGCTGTCGGCCGGTAAGATTTCCTGACGAATTTTGAGGGATTGGCCAGCGAACTTAACGATGAGATTGATATCACCTGTGCGACGATGTAATAGCGATAAATTATAGGTGGTAAAGCCCATTTGCTGGCGATCTGGTGGCTCCAATTGAGAATAGATTTCGAGGGCGTTCATGTAATAGCTGCTCGCTTCAGCGAGTTGGCCACTACGAGAATGCAAGATCGCTAGGTTTTGCATGCTTTGGGCGGTTAAGGTGTGATCTGTGCCTAAAAGCTGTTGACGAATGGCCAACGCTTCTTGGTAATGGGGCCATGCTTTTTCCATATCACCCAGTTCCCATGTGAGCGTGCCTAGTACATTGATAAGTTCCGCGAGTAAGAGGTCTGGTTCGTCTATTTGTTGTCGGTGTCGCTGCACGGCCGCTGTAAAAAAGTCGTGTGCTTCTGGACCGGCCCCGATATCACGAAGGTGCCGTCCCCAGTAGAGTTGAAGCGAAACACTTGGGTGATCGTTTCGGTTAGCAACCGTATTCGCTAAGGTTTGGATATGGACGGCCGCAACTGGAAACCGGCCGAGAAATCGGGTTTGATTAAATTGTTGCTCGATTTGGCTGACCGTATGACGAAGTACATGTTCTAAACTTGCCTCTAATTGGTGAGCCAGTTCGGTTTGAGCATATGTGGCGAGCAAGCGATGGATTTGGATTGAATGATCCCCTTCCGGCCGTACGATGCCTAACTCGATAAGTCGATTTAACCCATCGGATAAAAGTAACTCTTGTAGAAAATCGCTGGGATCATTACACAGACAGGCGAACAGAAATTGTGTCGTTAGGGGGTCCCCGTGAGCGAAATGTGTGAGGCTACCGAGTATCTTTTTCGCCATTACATCGACTTCATCGTGATCATTGAGCTGATGGAACGTGAGTGCAAAGGTGCGGGCGATATGAAGATCATGGTCTGTCGGAGAATATGTAATACCGCGCCCTTGGAGGGATGGGTGATTGAGTAAATTCCCATCACGGAGCTGGTTTATATATTGCGCTGGTGTAATTTGCCGGTAGCGATTGAGAAACCGGCCGGCCAGATATAAAGCGAGAGGTAAATGACCGATCTCTCGTGCGATTTCGGCCGCGTTGTCGCTGTCAAGGTGGTCCGCGAGCTGCTTGAGCAAAATAACGCTTTCGTTTTCTGTGAGTGTGGCCAGCGGGTGTGTCAAAATATTAAGCTCCTGAGTCCATTGCCCACGACGGCTGGTGAGGAGGACGCGACAACCTCCGGTGACCGGAAGCCATTGTGTGAGCAATTCTGGCGATTCACAATTGTCAAAAATGAGTAGGCGTGGTGTCGCTTCTTGCCAAGCCCGTCGAATTCGGCCGAGGCGATCGGTTTGGGTTAATTTTTCTGCGTCACGATAGAGTTCCATTCCCCCTTCGCCGCCGATTTTGACGATTTCTTCTTCAAGGGTGTGTTCGTTGGCAAAATTGATCCAGAAGCAACCTCCCGAGAAAAAACGGCCGTAGCGATAGCAAAATTCAACCGCCAGCTGTGTTTTGCCGAGACCACCCATACCGGTGATCGCGACCGCATGGGGCCGAGGTTCTTGATTGTCTGACAAGAATGCATCGGCAACGGCCGTTAAGGATTTTTCTCGGCCGATAAATTGAAAATTACGCTGGTATGGGATAAGCGAATTGCTCGGGAGATAAGCTGGTTCCGTAGTTGATTCATAAATTGGGTAGGTTTGTTTGGGATGATGCTGGCATACTGTTTGGGCGATTTCTGTTGTTTGTGCGGTTGGTTCGACGCCGAGCTCGTTCCATAGGAGCTGGCGACTAAATTCATATTGTTGCCACGCTTGCTTGCCTTGACCATTGTGCCCTAGAAATTGCAACAGGAATTGCAGGGGCGTTTCATCTAGCGGGTCAATATGCAACCAACGGCGTGCGACTTCGATTCCAGATAGCCATTGTTTCTGCTCCATATGAGCTTGACAAACTTTTGTATAGCCGAGCCATGCTTTTTGATGCCACTGTTCTCGGGTTAGTAATAGCCATTCATTAAAACGGGGTGCGTCTGATAGGTACAAATCGGCCAATAATGGTCCTTTGTAATGAGTCAGCCCTTGATCTATTTCGTTAAGGTCATTGGAGGCGAGCCCCTTTTCCAATTGGTGTATATCTACGACGGTGCTAGGGAGGGGGATGATAGACAACTTGTGACGTGAAACCTCTAATTCGGGGGCTTGACGTCGTGTGCGCATGACCAACGCACGGAGAGCTGCAAGCGCTTGTTTTGTACTCATCGCATCCCAGAATAAATCGGCAATGAATTCACGTGATTGAGGCGTTTTTTGGAGCAATAAATAGGCTAAGAGGGCGGACCCCTTTGGGCTTTTGGCGATCGGCGCACTCTTGCCGTTTTTTTGTATGGTGAGCCCTCCTAGTAATTTGAAATTGTGCATTGTGTTTGATTGTTTTTCATGGAATGATTGATTTGTCCGCAATCAGCACTCTTTTTGCTAATTTGGGGATAACTGAGACTAGATCGAACGATCTTATCCGATCTTTTTGGTAATATAGTCCTGATCAAAATGAATGACAACTTGATTTGTTTTATGAGTCTTGTGCAATTGTCTGTGACAAAACCCTGCATAATTACCTATTGTCACAGCGTTCAAATCGGATAGTATCAAGCTGTATATCACACACCCATCACAATACTAGGGTCAAAAAAAGGTTGTATTATGATAGTTTTAATTACGGGCGGTGCCGGTTTTATCGGTTCCGCACTGGCAAATCAGCTTGCGGCCGAGGGGCATGAAGTGCGAGTTCTAGATGATTTAAGTTCTGGTGAACGAGATAATCTAGATAGTGGCGTCCATTTTACAAGAGGGGAAGTTAGCAACATTCCTAAATTATGGTCATTGCTACAGGGCGTCGATTGTGTTTATCATTTGGCTGCTCGGGTGTCTGTGGCCGAGTCGATTTTATATCCTCGTGAATACAATGAAGTCAATGTTGGCGGGACTGTTAGTCTAATGGAAGCGATTCGTGACGCTGGTGTACGTCGCGTGGTGCTGGGTTCATCTGGGGCGGTCTATGGGCAACAGGGGACACAGCCGGTTCATGAAAGTGCGCTTTTGTCACCTGACTCGCCTTATGCGGTGAGCAAGTTGTCGGCCGAGCAATATGTTCATACGATCGGGTCGTTATGGGGGATCGAAACGGTTGCCCTGCGGATGTTTAATGTATACGGTCCCGGCCAAAACTTGCCTGTTTCCCATGCACCGGTGGTACCCCGCTTTTTACGCAATGTGGTTACTGGGGGGTCTGTGGTTATTTTCGGGGGGGGGCTACAGCTACGCGACTTTGTTTATGTGTCTGATGTTGTCGATGCGTTGGTCCGTTCGGCCACGGCCGCTGATATTAGCCGTCAGGTGATTAATATCGGTAGCGGTGTAGGAACAACAATTCGGGGATTGGTCGATACGATTGAACAGGTGACAGAGAAACAGGCCAATCGATTGTATAACCAAGAGAAATCTGGCGGCATTCAACAGCTCACGGCCGATTTGACACGTGCCAAGGCGTTGTTGGGGTATGAGCCGAAGGTGATGTTAGCCGACGGTTTAAAGCGGATACTCGTAGAAGATGCCCGATTTCGCCCCGCTCCGATGAAGGTGAAGGCGAAAAAAATGGGATTCTTGCAATCGGCCGTGCACGGCTTGATGTAGTCATAAGGCGATCCTCATATAAATAAGCAACAAAAAAGCCGAGCAAATTTAATTTGCTCGGCTTTTTGTGCCTTGGAGAGGACTCGAACCTCCACGCCCATAGGGCACAGATCCTTAGTCTGCCGCGTATGCCAATTCCGCCACCAAGGCATGCGAGTTCAGTATTATATGGAGTCCGTCTCGATTGTCAATACCTTTTTTCAAAGAGATGCAATTTTCTAGTCCTGTCGGATTTGGTGGGAGTTGATCAATTAACGATTGTCATTCCC
>WTJY01000389.1 GCA_011524645.1 Anaerolineales bacterium
CCTGTATAATGACTTGGTGTTAAAATTGCTCGCATGGGTAATTTTCGGGCGGCAGTGTTAGGCCACAGTCGCCCATTTTTAGTTGTGAGCTGTAAACCCATTCGGTAGAGGGAATGGTGGCACGGACATGGGTGTTGTGGCACTCGGGGCAGCGTCCGGCGATGCTGGCATACAAAACAAAGTGCTCCGGTTTGATAATGCGGACCCGCAACATTTCCTGAATTGAACAAAACGTAATATGGTGACAGGTCGGCTCGATGCAGTATGTAAAGGGGATCGAGCTATCGGTGAGCTGTAGGGCGTGAGAGCGTCTGACAAGATCGGCCGAGGTGAGGCCGGAGCGGATCAGGGCATCACGCATGGTGACAAAGCCGACGGCGTAATGTTTAGCCATGCGGGAGACGCTAAAGCGGGTTTCCGCTTCGAAGTGGTCACGCAGGGCGGTATCGGTGGGAAGCGTATTGCGACTAGGACGGCCCATTGATCACCTCATTTTTGATCGCTGGAGGCAATTCGGCCGGATACACTACTTGGATTTGGTCGAATTGGACGACGGATAAAGGATCTCCTTCAGCGAGGAGCCAGACCTGTTCGATTAACCGGCCGGGTCGATCACTTGTAAAGGTGGTCGGTGAATTGCTGCTCGGTTGATATTCGCGGCCTGCATATATTTGTTTCATGATTGAATCACTCCTTGGGGTTGAATTTGGGACGCCGGAAGCAAGAGAAAGGCGTCTTGGTCAAATAAGGTTTTGGCGGCACGCTGCGCGGCCGTTCTGTCGCGGGTATAGACATAGACTTGGGTGGTCAAGAAGCGGGCTAGTTCGTCTTGATCATAGGTATCGATGCTGTCCAGTAGGTGGCGAGCGAGGGCCAGTTCGTCGGCCGGTGGGGAGCTATGGCGTTGCAACTGGGCTTGGAGGAAAGCGGCCGGATGATTGATTCCCTCTTGGCTTTTGGCATACCAAGCATGGGCCAACACTCGCTCGGGTGCTTGTTGTTTGCCATGTTCTTTGATCCATTTGTAATCGACGTTGAGGGTGCGATAGACCGATTCGATAATCGGGTGAAGATCGCGATAGATGTTGATGGCGGGAATGTCGTATTGGTTAAACAGCGGTTTCCAGTTGTCGAGGGCGTCGAGAAAATGGGTGCGGTGCTTCTTGTTGGAATTGGGCAAGGCCGTGGCCAAGGCGTTGGCGCGAATCATTTCTCTGACACCAACATCGATACAAGGGATTTGACCTAGTAGCTGATATTCGTTTGACGCCCGTTCCGTTTCTTTGGGTGATACGACGCGAATCAGGCCGCACCACTGTAAGCTATGGTTGTAGCGAATAACGGTGGCTCTCGTATAGCCGAGAAACTCTTGGATCGTCTTCATACCGACAAAAGTTTGTGATTTTTGATTGACGCAGGAGGCGTAAAAGTGATAGAGGTCAAGGCCGGTCTTGCCGATCAGTGGGCGGTAGTGGGCCATGACCACATATTCGGCCCAGTAGTGACGCAGGCCACGCCGATCACGGATGCTTATGCTATTGCTCATCGCGCCCCCTGTTGTTGTAGTCGGTCGAGCACCATAGGGATAAGCTCATCGCCGGGCATATCGATATAGAGGTTGGCTTCAAGGTTTTGGGGATCTAGGTCGTAGACATCGATGAGGCTGATAAGCCAGAGATCATTTTGCAGGGCGAAATGGACGAGGCTGGCGCAACGTAACAGAGATAGATAGCGAATGAGGTCTGGCACGTCTAAATCACACGATTTGGCGAAATCATTGAAGAGATCGACAGTAATCGTGGTGAGGGAGGTGTTACAGATCGTGAGAAGCTGGGTATACACGTCGATAGCGGTCCGGCCGAGTACGGGCCGGTATTGGGTAAAAATGGGGAGGGGTATCCAGATCAGCGGTTCGCGCTCATCGCGGATATTGAATGAATCACTGGGGGGCATTTCTGATAATCTCCTGTATTTTTTCGAGGTCTTTGTCGATGCCACGAATGTGGATTTGGCCGGTGATAATGAGTTGGCGTAGCTGGTAGCCTGCGGCGCGCCACTGGTCGGCCGTGCGGGGTGGATTTTTGATAAGACCGGTCAGCCAGTCATCGACGCTGAGTAGAAGTGTTTCGATTTCGTCGTTTTTGTTGGCGATCATGGCCAGATGTTGTTTATGCTTGCGGCCACCGATCTTCGGTTTATCGCTCATAGGTGAATCCTTGTTGCAGGTGGTAGGCAGCGTGACGGCCGACATACCAGTCGAGACAGATGCGGGTAAGGGTGTGAATGGTCATGGGGATAATGCTGATGAGGATGTTGGCCACGATGCTGGTGCCGGTCCATGTGGGCAGATAGCCGACAATCATGGCGGTGATGAGCATTTTGCTTAGGTGGACGTTGGTATAGAGTCGGCCGTATTCGCGGTAGCCATCGGCGTACCAGAAGTCGACGATCAGCATGGTCGCGAGGTAGACAAAGGCGACCGTGGGGTTAAATAAGGTGAGGATCATTTCTTGTTTCTCCTTGAATAAAGTTCGAACCCAGCCCACATGAGGCCGATCAGAATGGCGTAGGGCAACAGGGTGATGAGGTCTTCGATCATCGATACTTCTCCTTGCGACGGGAACGCCGCTTTTCTCAGGCTAATAGAATGGATGTGCTAGCATGGTGTGCAATGGCATGTGACACTCTGGCGCAGGGGCAACTCTGTGTCAGAGTTCTTTTTTTTGTGAAATTGAAGTAAATAGGTGTGACGTTGTGGGGTTTTGTGTGTTTAGGCCATTAACTACATTTTGGAAACTTCACAATTCAAAAAGGAGATAACATACGATGAAACTTGAAAAGGCGATTAGAATTTTCATGGAAGATATGGTTGCTCGCGGGGTTAGCGAGGACCATATGAAGCGGCGGCGGTTCGGTCTGGAAACGCTGTTACGCAATGGTGGGTTTAAGGGCCGAATGATGCACACGATCTCGGCCGTGGAGCTGAATAGTTGGTTAAAGTCGTTGCGTAAGAACAACGGCAACCGGTACAAGGATGCATCTTTGGCCGGTATCTCGGAGAGCTATCGGGCGTTGTGGAAGTTTGGCTGTGATCAGATGGAACGGGTTCGGGGCAGACGCTTGCCCTGGTGTCGGCCGATGGGTGGCATTGAGCGGTTTAAGTTTCACACCAATGAGGATAAGACGGTGGCTCCGGCCGATGTGACCAAGGTGCTGCGCTCTTTGGAGCAGTTCGCCTATCATCGGGGTGGCAATCCGCGCGATTTACGGGATGCGCTGATCGTGTCGATGGCTCTGGAAAGTGGGAAGCGGATCGGTGAGCTACAGCAGGTGACGCGGGCGGATATGCATCGGGCCATTGCGCGGGGATCGGTGCAGGTGGTCGAGGTGAACGGGGTTGATGTTCAGGTCAGCGTTTATTCGATCACGACAACGGGCAAGACCAAGGAAGTGCCGCTGATTTTTCATGATTTATCGGCCCGACTGTTTCAGGAGTATGTGGACAAGCTGCCGCCAAGGAAGATTTTGAGTAAGTCGAATTGGCTGTTTGTGAACGGCCGAACCGGATTGCAGTTGGGCAAGAGAGCGATGAGCAGTGCGTTTGAGCGGCTGTGTGAGTTTGCGGAGGTGCCACTGTTTTATAGCCATAGTGCGCGGCATACGCTGGTAACGGAGTTGGATGATCTGGGAGTGAACACGGGGACGATTCAGGCTGTGACGGGGCATTCATCAGAGAAAATGATCAATGAACATTATCTCAACCGGAAGGTGAGCAAGGCGAAACGGGCTGGGGCGATTTTGCAGGCGCATCGCTTGGCGAAGGTGGAGCAGGAGAATGTTTCGCAGGTGATCAATCGGTTGTTTAAGCCTGCGACGTAGGCAGGTGATTTGGAGCAGTTGACAAATTATCAATTGCTCCTTTAGTCGTCATTGAAACACACGAATATCGCATCTGCTATCAAATCTAATTACCAACTTTTTCCAAAATTTTCGATGTAGTATCTACGAATCTCTTGTTATGCATACATTTAAGACATCTAGTAGCGCATAAGTCGCATCAACAGCCTTACTGTATATAATCAAATCTGATTCAACTTGATGTATGTCTAGTTGTGCATTTTTTCGACTAGATTCAGCCTTCTTTAAGTCAATTTTAATGCTAGTTATTAACTGATGGCCTTCCAGCTGTGATTGTTTAATCTTCTCTTGGGTGTTTTTTATACTTTTTAGAGTTTCTCTCGCAGATTGAGCAACATCGACCATTCTTCGGGACTCAGCTATTTTTACAATCTGCAATACATCGATGTACATAGAATTACACTCTTTTTCCATTTCAAGATTTTGTATTCTAAATCGCTCTAAATTGCGAATATGAAGCTTTAATCGATCAACATAATCCTGATAAGTGAACATCGGCCATGTACCACTAAATAATTGGCGCAAACTCTCTCTATGTAAAAAAGTAATTGTCACTATGAATGGGGGAATTGCGAAAGTGCCACCATAAAGAATCGACAAATCGAGTGACCGACCTGACACTAAAGTGAGCCAGCTAACAAGAACAAATAATACAAAACTCATAACATGTGCAAAGATAGGATACAAGATAAATTGCTTTACAGAATGCTGATTCCTGAAAAAATAATGATTCCTCATCAGATGCCCTCCAAATCATATTGACCGAATTTTTTCTCGATTTGATATGTCGAGATTGTAGAGAGGATTGCATGCAAAAAGTAACCAATTAAAGTAAGTAGTAAAACTGCTATCTCAGCTACATAGATTATCTTTGTAGTCCATGTATCGCTATCGCCACTATCCCCAAATGTGAGCCACACTAATTGAACCAAAGCATATTCAACAATTACAGCAACTAAGTAAATAAAACCCGTAAAAAACATTATTGATATGTAATTTAGAGTCTGCCAAAAACGTAGAGATATTTGAGCAACGTAGAAATCACGAGGTAATTTAGGGTTTTCTTGCTCTTTGATCTGATGTGTAATCGGTTGTTGTATTTTTTTTCGGACCTTTTTTCTTCGACTCATGTAAACCTTCTACTCATAATTTTATCCTAGAGTACGAGACAGGATGCAATTTTGTCAAGAAGATAACAACTCATGAAAACCACTCGCGTTGCAAC
>WTJY01000071.1 GCA_011524645.1 Anaerolineales bacterium
CCCTGTAAATCGACTATTTTTGAACGATTTACGCTTATCCCACCAAATTCGGCAGTATCAGTTAATTTTTTCTTTGAGTTCTAAATTTGGGCAAGGGGAAAGTAGCTCACAGGAGCTTTGCTTAAATAATCCTTGCTTTATTTTTTATCGATTGGATGAATCAAGAGGGTGTTGACCCCGGTATTTATCAATTATCGTTCTGAG
The DNA here is from genome assembly GCA_011524645.1 of Anaerolineales bacterium. Lineage (GTDB taxonomy): Bacteria > Chloroflexota > Anaerolineae > Promineifilales > Promineifilaceae > WTJY01. The sequence goes on from WTJY01000071.1 coordinate 205, forward strand.
CGGGCACACGAATTGTAGAAGATCGCACGATCAGTTGTGGCGGGAAGATTTGATGCCCCTGCGCTTCTGATGTAGTTTCAGTCAAACGAGCAACCAAGCGCTCAACCGCCACAGTCGCTATTTTTTCTATCGGCTGGCGTATCGTGGTCAAGGCAGGTTGGACAATTTCAGTCAAAGTAATATCGTCTACACCAACCACAGATAAATCATCTGGAACGATCAGCCCCATATCGTTCGCCCCAGCATATGCGCCGAATGCGATCATGTCATTAATGGCAAAGATCGCTGTAGGTGGATCGGGCTGGCTCAACAGCTCTTGGGCCCCCTGACGGCCGAGATCAACCGCATCGGAATCACCATAGCTATTACCAAGAGGTGCTATGTCCCAAACCAGTTTAGGATCAGAGGCGATCCCCGCATCGCGCATCGCAGATTGATACCCAGCCAAGCGATCAAGACGGCTAACCGTTTTAATCGGGCCGGATAGAAAGCCGATACGCTTGTGTCCTAATGACAAAAGATGCTTGGTCGCCAAACGAGCCGCAAGATTATTGTCAATCCCGACACTGTCAATTTGGGTCCCATCTTCAAATTCTGTCGCCCGCTCAAAGGCAACAACATGCAACCCACGGGAAATTAAATTATCAAGATGGGAAACTTGAAACAGTGATGAGCCGAAAATAAGGCCACGGACCCCATACCCCCACAGCTCCTCAGCATATTGGTATTCACGCTCAGGACTGCGGTCACTATTGCCCAGCAAAACCTGAAATCCGAGCTTAAGCGCGGCCGATTCAACATGACGGGCGAAAATACCGTAAAACGGGTTGGCCACCGAAGGAACAATCAAGCCGATAATAGGGGTATGGCCTGTTTTCAACTGCCGCGCCGCTTGGTTGGGAGTATAGCCAAGGGTGTTGATCGCTTCCAGAATGCGTTCTTTCGTACTGACCCGCATACGGCCGTTACGGCCATTTAGCAAGTTAGAAACTGTACTGACAGAAACATTCGCTTCACGAGCTACATCCGCTATGGTTATCTTTTTTCCCACGTGCTATTTACCCCTTCTGGGTGATCTAAAAGCGATTTAGTAAAACGTTACACCAAAGTGTGACGGGGATATTAACAAGCTAAATGTCAAAAGTCAAGCACAATTTGTGCAAATGTGTTAACTATTTGTGTAATAACTCAGCATCATCACCTAAAAGTACCAATGAAACAGTATGTTTTTAACATTGATATTGCACCCATTTATTTTTTAGTATAACGTTACACTTAGCGAATCAAACAAAATGCGTCTTAAATTTGCACAGGTTTTGTATCAATTAGGCAGGCTGATCCCCCCCACAAATCAACCTCGCTCAACTATTTTGTGCAGGTTTTGCATCACCTAACCGATCAATAACCATACAGGGCGTAGAAAATTCCCTGATTATTTGGTTCTTTAACAAGACCTTCGCCATTTTTAGGCACATATGACAAACAACTTACCTTTAACGAACAAACAACCTGACGAGCCGCCGCAGGCGGTGACAGCCATTCCATAAGATTGACTCCAAATACTCTTTATGAGGTTCCCAAATGTCTAAAGATAAATCTTTTGATGCGATTAAAGCGATCAAACTAGAAAACGATACATCGGCCGGAAATCTTGTCGATGCCATGCCGGTTCAAGTCGAGCAAGTCGATATCGATCTCGCCTTTCTCGACAATTTAAGTGTTGAACACCCCCGCTTATTGATCCAAAGCAAAGACCTAGCCGGTTTTAGAGCCCAGCTCAAAAGCGATCCCAGCTATTGCAAATTTGATGCGTTTATGGCCAATTCAACCGAAAAATTTTTGGATACAGCCCCCTTCGCCGAACCCCAACCGTATCCAGAAGAAACGGTGGGCAAGACATCCCTCTGGCGGCCGTATTGGCGCAAAATGTATGTCGATTGCCAAATCGCTTTTAACGCCACACGCAACCTCTCTATCGCGGGGGTCATCTTAGAAGATGAATCGATCATCAAAAAAGCGAAAGCGTGGACCTTAAAGCTAACCTCTTATGATCCCAAAGGGGTCACCTCTCGTGGCTACAACGACGAAGCAGCCTTCCGCGTGATCGCCGCGATGGCTTGGGGATACGATTGGCTCCATGCCTATTTTTCAGACCAAGAGCGGGAAACGATCAAAAATATGTTGATCATCCGTCTCGAAGAGCTAATGTATCACCTTGAAGTAACCATCGATTTGCTGGCCAACCCGCTCAACAGTCATGGGGTCCGTAGCATTAGCTCGGCGATTGTGCCGACCGCAATCGCCCTCTACAACGAATACCCGAAGGCGCGACAATACATTGAATATGCCCTTGAATATTACGCCGCCCACTATCCACCGTGGGGTGGAAATGATGGCGCATGGGCCGAAGGACCCGACTATTGGAACACCCAAATGGCCTTCTTAGGTGAATCGTTCGATCTGCTTAAAAGCTATACTTCAATCAACATGTTTAACAAGGAGTTCTACAAAAATACAGGGGACTTTATCTTGTATTGCATGCCGGTCCATTCCAAGCGCGCCAGCTTCTGTGACCAATCGAGCATCGGTGATTTCCCCGGCCTAAAATTAGCTTATAACATCAAACATTTCGCTGGGGTGAACAACAAACCGGAATATATTTGGTACTACAACCAGCTCAAAGCACGGGACACCGATGCCCATACGAAATTCTACAACTACGGCTGGTGGGATTTCGGATATGACGATCTGCGCTTCGATTATTTATGGAGCGACATGCCGGAATCACTCCCCCCTAACGGCCCATTGTTAAAACTCTTTCCCATCACCGGCTGGGCTGCGTTCCACAACAACATGACTGATCGCGATGAACATATCCACATGATCTATAAGTGCAGTCCATTCGGCTCGATCAGCCATTCGCACGGCGATCAAAACGCCTTTACTTTGCACGCTTTTGGGGACACGCTAGCGGCCGTAACCGGTTACTACGGCGGCTTTGGTGTCGATATGCACATCAAATGGCGACGACACACCTTTTCAAAAAACCTCCCCTTATTCGATGGCAAAGGTCAGTATGGTGAAAATAAATCGACCAAGTTCCCCGGTCATCAAGATCGGTACTGCATCGACGCAGGAGGACATATCAGTGCTTATGACGCAGAAGCGGAAGTCCCCTTTGTGGAAGGAGATGCAACCGCCGCTTACACCTTTTTCAATCCTGATTTGGAATCGTACAAGCGTAAAATTTGGTTCGTCAAAGGACAACTCTTTGTCATGCGTGACACGGCGACCCTAAGCTCGGCCCAAGATTTGACGTGGTTGTTGCACACCACGTTTGCCACCCAAACGGCCGAACAATCGTTCCAAATCATCGGCGAAAAAGCGACGCTCGATGTCATGTTCATCAACGACAGCAAAAATGACATCGTCTCAATCGAAAATGTTGAAGGGTTTGGGGAAGTTGATCCGGCCGAATACAAAGATTTAGACGTTCATCGCCACATCGAAGCGAAGTTCAAAGCGAAGAAAGAGCATGACATTCTGACGCTTTTGATTCCACAAAAAGCGAATCGATCACAAAGCGATGTGTCATACCAACTCGTCGGTAATCAACTAGAACTCACACTTAATGGTGAGAAAACAATCATCCAGTTATAGATCAACACCTTCACCAAAAAGAGTTGTCTAATTGGATTTACCCCCCTTCTCTCAGGCTTAGTTTTACCCATATCTTTTAGTGAAAATGATTTCAGTGCCCCGCCCATTCCCCAACGCCCTTCCCCACATTAAAGATTAGAAGGAGGCTTTAGTTTTGTCGCGTTTTGGGGTTGCTTGAGCAACCCCAAAACGCGGCATGTTTAGAAAGTCCCTCCCTTGGGGGAGGTGTTCCTTATCCTCTCCCCCACATATAATAAATGCCCCATGACCCAACAAAACATCCCCATTGCACCGCTAACCATAACATCCCCAGAAAAAACGGAACGATTTACTCGGCCGATCCTTAAAAACGAAATCGCAGGCATTCATGTCGAGCATGTCTCCCTTCCCGCAACACAAGAAACCACAGACTACCCTCAAGAAGGACACAAAGCCATTTACTTGTTTATGCAAGGAAAAGGGGTCGCCACGGCCGAGCAAACCCGTTATGAAATCGTGCCGGAAACGATTCTACTCCCCAACATCGCGCCAGACATCACGATCAAAGCGGCCACTGACACCCCCCTGCATTACTTGAAAATCTCAAGCCAATTAACCACTCAAGACCAAATCGACCTCAGCCAATTTCCGCAAAGCCACACACAACATGTGTATTATGCGAAGTTCACCGATTGCCAAGCGTATACCGAAAAAATCAAAAGCCCCAAGACCGTCAGCCGCACCATTCTCCCCAACAAATACATCCCTAGAATCGCGATGGGCACTGTGCAAACGACAGGTCCCGATGAAGTGGGGGCGCACAAACACCCGATGCTAGAGCAGCTATTTCTGGGCCTCGCGAACAATGATTGTGTCGTCCATGCCGATGATGCGCAGGTCGGTTTTTCGCAATATACAGTCCTCCATATCCCTTTGGGTTCCACACATTCCGTCTCGGTTGAGCCAAACAAGACGATGTATTATGTTTGGATCGATTTCTTTTTAGACAAAGAAGGTGAAGAGTGGCTCAAAACCCACAAGGTGATTGAGGACAATAAATAAAGCGCGTAGTAACAATACCTTCACCATTTGTAACCGTTCACGCCTCCTGGCTGTGGCCGGTGTCCTCACCGAGTCACAAACGGTGCGGTGAATAAAAACTGCTGGGGGAAGTGAATAATTACCACCATTTTTAGATCGCGGTGACAAATAATCTGCTAGTCCTGTCGGATTTGGTGGGAGCTGATCAATTAACGATTGTCATTCCCACGAAGGTGGG
>WTJY01000197.1 GCA_011524645.1 Anaerolineales bacterium
ACAGAGTTGGATTCCCACCTTCGTGGGAATGACAATCGTTAATTGATCAACTCCCGCCAAATCCGATAGGGCTAGGAAAAAAGAACAAGTTAGCCGCAATTCAGAAACTGATTATCCAAATACGGCTTCCCTCTCTACTCTCTACTCTCTACTCTCTACTTTTCAATGTGATGCACCCATTAAAAGACAAAAAACAAGGACCTCAACTGGCGTTTTTGCCGTTTGCCGATGTCGAGCCATTGGCGGAATGTTTGGTAGCATTTGCCAATAGCTCTGGCGGATTGGTGGTATTCGGTTTGGACTCGACCGGTCTGTTGGTCGATCAGGTCCTACCGGAAGATGCGGAGAGCGTCTTGCATCAAGCGATAAGTATGTGCCAGCCACCGGTTATCGGCCATTGGCAAGACATCCCCACCGCACAAGGCGATCTAATCGGCATCCGCGTCAATCGGAGCGACGATCTACATACGTTAGAAGACGGCCGTGTTTTGGTCCGTAGCGGCAAACAAAACCGGCCGTTAAGCGGTGCGGAAATCACCGAATTAGCGGCTACCCACACGGCCGGTGACTATGAAGAGGCGTCTGTACCCGGAGCCACTGTCGAAGATTTTGATGAAGCGATTATCGATGAATATCTGCGCAAGCGGGAAGAACGGGGGGCGGGACAAACCGTCTCTCGCATGGAGCTTTTGTTTGAAATCGGCGCGGTTACGGCCGATGGACTCCCCACAGTCGCCGGAATCCTACTCTTCGGCAAAAACCCCCAAGCGTATCTCCCCCAAAGTGGCGCTTTATTTGTGCGTTTCCCCAACACCGAACCACGCAACGAACAAGGGGGGGCGGGCTACGGCCGTCGTGATGACATTCGCGGCCCCTTGCCCCGCGTCGTTGAAAAATTATGGAACACCGTTTGGGATGAAATGCGGGTCGGCGCAGTCGTAAAAGGGCTCGAACGGACCGAACTCCAAGAGTACCCATCATTCGCCGTTCGCGAAGCGATTATCAATGCGGTCTGCCATCGCGATTACCGCACCAAAGGTCGCCGTATCGAAGTTCGCATGTACACCGACCGCCTAGAGGTAATCAGCCCCGGCGGCCTCCCCGGCTATATGACCTTAGAAAATCTCATTGAAGAGCACTACTCGCGCAATCCGCGTATCGTTAGCGGGCTATTTCAATGGGGCTATATCGAAGAGTTAGGGTTAGGCATCGACCTCATGTATGAAGAGATGGCCCAAGCGGGCCACGCCCCCCCCAAATTCAAGGACACCGGCTACTCGTTTACGGTAACCCTCTCCAATAAGCAAACCAATGCCAAGCCCCCACCCGCCAAATGGACCAATAGCATGAATGAGCGGCAAGCACGTGCCTTGGCCCATGTCCGCGAAAATGGCAGTATTACCAATCGTGAATATCAAACGCTCTGTGATGGGGTCAGCGCAGAAACATTGCGCCGTGACCTATCTGACTTGGTCACTAAAGGGCTCCTCCTTAAAATCGGCTCGAAAAAAGGGACCTATTACATTTTGAAATAAGCCCATCCTATTCAAACAATGCCTCTCGACATGCAGGCTCCTAGTTCAATTAATCATCAAACGGGGTGGGTGTCGCCAATCCGGCCGGAATCGCCCCTTGCGATCCCACACTCGGTGTCGGTGTTAGTGTCCCGATAATCACGCCACTTCCACCCGTATTCCCATTATTCGTGGTAATCGGTACCGTATTGGTAATCACCCCAAATGGCCCCGGTGTCGGTGTGGCGCTGGCACACATATCTTGGGCTGTCCGCAAACGCAAATCATACTCGGCCACCGCCGTGTCATTCCCTTCCATCCGGCTCAAATGAGGGGCAGCTTCAATATACACGTCCACGGCCGGACACCAATCCAATACACTGGTCAGCTGTTCCCCATAAGACAACAGTCCATCAGCCAATTTGCCACAAGAGTTTTGGAATAGAGACGCATACTGACACATCGGCCGGAAATAGCTTAAATACGCCTCCCAACTAATATCGTAATAAACGATCCCCTCTAAATATTGTTCCGCCCAAAAGAGCTCCCCTGCGACCTCTTCACTCAATGTCCCTAACGTCTGCGCTTGTCCCAGATAGAAAACACCCCGCTCGATTTGCCCTTTGTCACTTCTGGTTAAACGTAGCCCCAAACCGATGTAGCTATCATAAAGCAGTTGCGCCGTTTGGCGTGGCTCATGCTCAGGGTGAGCGATCCGGAACATTTCTAATTTGGTCACGGCCGTTTCCCACTCCTGATTTGCGACATGGTCCATAATCGCATCGATTTCCCGATCTAAATTAGACACATCGAACGTAGGGGATGGGGTAATGGTCGGTGTCGGCGTAACGGTCGGTGGCAACGGGGTAGAGGTCATCGTTGGTGAGGGGGTGAGCAAAATGGCCCACTTGCTATTCGCTTCGTTTTGCAATGCGATCGCCTCAGCATTGTTCGGATCAGCATCCAAAATATATTGGGTCCGCAAGACAGCCAGCTCATACCGGCCGACCGTAATATCTTCTCGCGCCAGCTCTAATTGACGCACCACACCGGCTTCGCGATCCGCCACCACTTGCGCTTCTCGTTCGGAAACACCTTGCTGCCATGCATACAGAGCGATCCCCCCATAAAATAGGATTAAGATAGCGATCCCAACAAAGCCAAAGCCTAGCCAACGTAATAATCGGTTGCCACGCTTGATAGGGGGGGGAGGGTTTGAGTTTGGATGTAATTCAGAATCAGCCATTCGGTTCTCTGTCTCGACTACCTAAAACGAATGAGTAATTAACAATCTATCTAATATTGAAAATAAAGGGTGGGGAGTAGACATATCTATTTTACGCTAAATCATGTTTGCACCAAGTGATGCTATGGCATTCTCATAAACTATGTTTTTGTAAAGTGCCCATCAGCCAACAGTTCACGATAAACTTCTACGGTTTGTTCGGCAATTTGTTGTTGTGTATATCGATTCAAAAATCGATCTCCCCCTTTTCGTCCCAACACATGCCGTCTATCGGGGTCTTGCAACAGGGTTTGTAAATGATGTAGTAAACCGGTGACATCATCTTCAGAAAACACCAAACCGGCATCTCCGATCACATGGGGAATTTCGCCACAGGTTGACCCCACAACCACTGTTTCACAAGCCATCGCTTCGACCAATATCCGGCCGAACTGTTCCGCCCAATTCGGCCGTGTCCGTGACGGCAAAACCAAAACGTCGATCATCTGTAAAAAGCGGGGCATCTCCCCCGAAGGCAAACTCCCATGCCAAATCACCCTATCTTCAAGCTGTAATGACTTTGTCATCTGGCGTAGACCGGCTTCTTCCGGCCCTTTCCCGGCCAAATGGAGCGTCCAACCTTGCTCACGTGGCAAGCACGCCACAGCTTGCAACAAGAGATCCACCCCTTTCTCCGACACAAAACGGCCGGCAAACCCGATATGCAAATGATCGGCCGACCGTGGTTCTGCTGGTGGTGCAAACAGACCGGCCGCCACCCCAAATTGGGGAATCACTTGATACCGGCCGTCAAACCCCTTGCGCCGAAAAACATCAACCGCTGCGCGGTTTCCCATCACCCCATAGTCGGCCGTATCCAACACCCATTTTTCTAACCAGCGAAAAGGGGGCGGATAATTCCGATAGAGATTCTGCCACGTGAAAAAGAGTGTTTTGCACCCATATCTACGCCCCCACCATAGCGCATGTGCAGTCGCCAAGTTATACGGCTCCTCATCGATATGCAAAATATCTGGCTGAAATTCCTGTAACCTTTGGCGCAATGTGGGAAAGGTGTAGGTGTGATAACGGCCGTTGTGTCGCAAGGGGTCAACCCATAGCTGATACCCTTCCGTATGCGCTCGCTCTAACACGATCTGCCCCGCCGGATCATCCCACGTAGGTGGTACCAAAACCGCCAGTTCGACATCTGCTCCCCTAGCCAACGCTTCTAATTTGGTTTGATACGTGCCGACTAAGCACGCTTTCGAGATCATTAATATACGCATAGAGCCTTGATTTTTTGCCTTGCCCCCGTATTTTGCTATACTCTTTTCGCTTTGACAACTATACCCAACCGTCAAACCAGTTTCTCTCGATTTAGAAACCGATCCCCGCAGGGATGGGTTTTTTTGTTATTTATCTGCTTCATAGCGGCCGTTTTGCGCTTTTGGCAGTTAGATCAGTTGCCCGCTGGGTTATATCGAGACGAAGCGTTTAACGGGCTTGATGCGCTTAATGTGCTGGATGGTGCTCATGCACTCTTCTTCACCGCCAATAACGGCCGTGAACCGGCATATATCTATTTAACCGCCCTCCAAATCGCCCTCTGGGGCCAAACTACTTGGGCGGTGCGGCTCACCGCCGCGCTCACCGGAACCTTGACAACCTTTGTGGTTTATCTACTTGGCAAAAGTTGGTGGCGCGAGGAAATCGGTCTATACGCCGCTTGGCTCTGGGCCGTTTCTGTGTGGCCCATCCACCTCAGCCGCATCGGTCTCCGGCCGATCTTGCTAGCCCCCCTCTTTCCCCTCACCCTCTGGCTGGCGACCGAAGCCTATCGTCGCCAAAAAACGAGCCTCTGGTTTCTCACCGGACTACTCTACGGATTGACCTTTTATACCTATCTGGCCAGTCGGCTCACACCCGCATTGATTTTGGTCGCTCTCGCTTGGCTATGGTGGCAAACCCGAACCCGAAACGAGCGAATCCCATTTCCGTGGCAAGGGGTTGGGATTGCCGCGCTAGGTCTGTTGATCATGTTGCTCCCATGGGGATTATTGGCCTTTAACCAGCCCGATATTTTATTCGGCCGGACCGGTCAAGTCTCTATTTTTCACCCCGATATCAATGGGGGAAATCTATGGGGTGCGCTATGGCAAAGTAGCTGGCGCAGTCTCGGCCTCTTTTTCTGGCAAGGAGATACGATTATTCGTCATAATCCGGCCGGTCGCCCCCTGTTTGATCGGGTCATAATCATACCCTTCTTGCTCGGGATGGCCTGGAGTGGGCGTCATTGGCGTAAATTTCCGTCGCTTGTTCTAATAGATTGGGTCGGTGTGATGCTGATCGGTACACTTATCGCCGTAGACCC
>WTJY01000001.1 GCA_011524645.1 Anaerolineales bacterium
GATTCGATAGGGTAAATGGCCGAGTGAGAGATACCACACCGGCTAGGGCCACGTGCTTGGCGGTATCACGATAGTTTTTGCACAGCTTGTCTATATTCTTGTGACGGGGTACGGTTACTGCTACGTAGTGATAAAAGCTATATTGAAGGCTTTTTATTCTAAAATTTGACCTAGACTATGCAAATATTAACAATACTTTCGCCATTTTTAGAGGTCAACGCTGAAAGATTGCCTTCAAAAGCAAAATGATGAGTTGAATTAAAAATCTCTCGGGCCGATCGCGCAATTATTTTTAATTCGCGTCGGATAAAAAGCTCCCCTTTCCCAACGGGGGAGGGGAAAAAATCGAATGAGTTGATTAATTTGGCGAAGGTATTGGATCAATAGAGATGTGTAATAATTTTTTTTAAGTAGTGGGTATTAAACTTATGAGAAAAAACAGAATTGAATTAAGGCGTTTGGGGCGTGGACTGGGCTTGAGCTTGATCGGATTATTGGTGTTTTTTGGCGGAGATGTGGTGGAGGCGAACAGTGGTGTTGTGGGGGCTTCTGCAACCACAACGGTTGATGATTGGGCGCTGGAAGTCATTCCATTTACGTTTTATGGGACAAGCTGTGTCAGTGAAACATTCTGTAAGATGGTCGGCGAGTCTGGTACTATCTTGTCTTGGGATGGGAGTAGCTGGTCTGGTGATACAAGTGGGGTTACGTCAACACTATGGTCGGTGAGCTGTATAAGTGAGAGCTTTTGCAAGGTTGCTGGTAGCAGTGGGGTGATTTTGTCTTGGGATGGGGCGAACTGGACGGCCGATAGTAGTGGCACTGTGTCAACGTTAAGAGGGATGAGCTGTATCAGCGAGCTGTTTTGTAAAGCGGTTGGTGATTCTGGCGCAATTGTCTCTTGGGATGGAACGAGTTGGTCGGCCGATAGCAATAGTTCTGAGACCCTTTACAGTGTGAGTTGTGTAAGTGGCAGCTTTTGTAAGGGTGTGGGAGCCAATAGTGAAATTGTTTCTTGGGATGGAACGTCTTGGTCGGCCGACTCAAACCCTGTCGTATCTGTTTTAATGAGTGGGGTCAGCTGTGTTACGACTACCTTTTGTAAAGCGGTGGGTGATTCCGGCACGATTGTCTCTTGGAATGGAAGCTGGTCTAGTGACAGTAATTCGTCTGATACATTGCGTGGTGTGAGCTGTTTGACGACATCGTTTTGTAAGGCGGTAGGAAGTTCCGGAGATATTCGCTCTTGGACTGGGAGTTGGTCTAGTGACAGCAATTCATCTGAAACGGTAAATAGTGTGAGTTGTTCGAGTGCAACCTTTTGTAAAGCTGGTGGCGTTCTGGGATTGCAACTTTCGTTTGATAGTGGCACTTGGTCTGCTGATTCGACTTCAGGTAGCAACCTTAATGAGGTGAGCTGTGTAAGCGCATCTTTTTGCAAAGCGGTTGGGAATGATGGCGTTATTTTCTCGTGGGATGGGAGTGCTTGGACGATTGATTCTAGCCCTACATCTGATCCGCTGAATGGAATTGATTGCGTAACGACTTCGTTTTGTAAAGCGGTCGGTGGAGAATTTAGTAGCGCTACCATTGTGTCTTGGAATGGTACGAGTTGGTCGACCGATACCGCTTCTGGATTCGGCCTCTATGATGTGAGCTGTGTGAGTACAAATTACTGTAAAGCGGCCGGACTTTTTAGCATTGTGACCTGGAATGGGAGTGCTTGGTCGGCTGACTCGGTCCCATCACCCAATACCTTTTTCGGTATAGACTGTTTGAGTACGACATTTTGTAAAGTTGTTGGTCAAGGTGGGGCGATTCGCTCGTGGGACGGAAGTTGGACTGTTGATAGCCCTCCTGATTCGTTTTTTACCCCACTGAATGGTGTCAGTTGTGTTAGTGAAACATTTTGTAAAGCGGTCGGCAATGATGGGGGAATTTTGGCATGGGATACCGAGTGGACAGAAGAAACGAGCGGAACGAGTGAGATTCTGTACGATGTGACTTGCTTGAGTACGGCATGGTGTAAAGCTGTGGGCAGTTCTGGTGAGATTTTGTCGTGGGATAGTAGTTGGACGGCGGATACCAACAGTGCGAGTATCGTTTTTTACGATATCAGTTGTGGCAGTATAAGCACCTGTAAAGCTGTGGGTGCGAATGAGGCGATTTTGGGCCTTTTTCAGCAAACATTAACCGATGTTTCGGCCGGTTTTGCTCTCGATTTTTCTTATAATTTAAATGGCTGTACCGGTGTGACTATCGTTGAAAATAATATGAATCATCCCAATGCGGATGTGCCATTGCAGACTGGGAAATATTGGGATATTACCCCATCCGGTTGTACGGACGGGTTTACGGCTTCCTTGACTTTGCCCGTGAGCACATTTACCCCAGACGCAGAGGATGCGATTTGTCGCTATACCGGAAGTGGGATGGTTTGGGAGTGCGGGGCGAGTGATTTTACCGGCAGCTCGATTTCTAATAGCAATGTTAAAAGCTTTTCGGCATGGGCGGCACAGCATGGGGTGGCGGCCGTTTCAGAGCAGGTTATGATTGCGCTGAGCGATCCGAATACAGTTGAGTTTTCTTGGAGTGCTACGGCATCAAATGAAAATTTCGACTTATACTTTAGTTCAACTCCTTATAGCGGTTATACCTTGATTTCGGCGACGATCACCAACCCGTTTGACGTGTCTCATGGTGGATCGAATGGGTTTTATTATGTTCAGGCTCGAAATGATAATGCATCCACGGCCGATTCAAATACGGTGGCGATATTTATGTTTTCTCTAGAGCCTGGGGATTAAGTACAACGTCTCATAAATCTTCTGAATTTTTGCAATTCGTCTGTTTTGCCCCCCTCTCCCAACGGGAGAGGGGCTAAGGAGAGGGAAATTTATAAAATCCACCTCCCCCAGCCCCTCCTGATAGGAGGGGAGGAAAACAACAGATCACTTTTGAGACGCTGTGTTAAGTTGGCGATCATCAAAATTTTTGACCGTTCGTAAACGGTCAGAAATTGTATCAGTTTGATTTTGACAGAATATAGGGAGCTTGCACGCTTGCGAAGAGACCTACTTTGCATCAGCTTGGAGCGAGAGGGGGAGAGGGTTCACGCCCGCAGGCATTGTCGTTTCATCCATGATAGGCAATTGAACCGTAAATGTTGACCCTTTTTGTAATTCGCTTTCAACCTTGATTGTTCCAGACATCATTTCGGTAAATCTTTTGGCCAAGGCTAGGCCAAGTCCTGTGCCGCTAAACGAACGAGATAATGAATTCTCGACTTGTTGGAATGATTCGAAGATTGATTCTATTTTGTCTGCAGGGATACCGATTCCTGTGTCACTAATTTGGATGACCAAATAGTCGCGAAGTGAGGTGCTCTCAAGGCTACCTGTGAGTGTGATTTGACCGTTTTCGGTAAATTTGGCTGCGTTGCTGAGTAGGTTGAGTAAGATTTGCTTGGTTTTATCTCTGTCGAGCAATATTTTATGTTCAATGGGGGGGGCTGTGATTGTTAATGTGTTGCCTTGTTTTTCTACCAAAGGCTGGACCATCTCATTGACCTCTTGGATCAGTTGAATTATGTCGGTTGGTGCTAGATCGACCTTCATCTCATTCGCTTCTACTTTGGAAATATCGAGAATGTCATTGACGAGATACAAGAGATGACGGCCGGTTGAGCGAATGCGCTCTAAGTCAGAAAGGTTGAGTTCGACATCGTTGTCCTCTGATTGGAGCTCTTCCATGACAAGCTCGCTATAGCCGATGATAGCGGTTAATGGCGTGCGTAGTTCGTGACTCATGTTTGCGAGGAATGCGCTTTTGGCGGTGCTGGCCGTTTTGGCTTCATCGCGAGCGACAAGCAGTGCCTTGCGTGATTCGATCAGTTGCATGAGTGAAAAGCGAAGAAAGGTCACAGTTAAGACCACAAGAATCACTAGAACGCTGATGTCGGTTATGGGTGATTGCTGTGAGTTGATCATAAATTCCCAGCCATTTAGTTCGGCTATGGTAATCGCGATCCCCCAAGTAATAACAAGCACGGCCGCTTGAATTAACGCTCTGCCTCCGAGGAAAATGCTGGTGATAAGAAGCATGAGATAAATAGACTGTATCCCCTGTGCATGGAGTCCACCATCAAACGTCAGCCCGATTAGCATGGCACTAAAGATCCCACCGGTTAATACTTGCATGCCCGTATGGAAATTACCTCTTTGGATCATTCTAAAGGAGATTGCTACCATGCAAAATGTGATAAATGAGATGGAGAAGCGTATTGGGTGGCCGACAATAAGAAACAAAACCGATAGCAATAAAGTTGCGACGATACCCAGCGACAAAATATATTTGGCTGATTGGGCTAATATCGCCTGAAGCTCTTCATCGTAAGCTGGGGAGGCGGGGAGGGATTTAAACTGAAAAAAATTATTTAAAGATCGCAAGATGTTACCCTTTTGATGTATGTGCTTGGGCTGTCAAATTTACTATTTGGTGTCGCCCTTGATCTGTTTTTGCGCTATTGTAAATCATTTTGGCCGATTTTGTTTGCGTTTGAGGAAAAAATTCACGTCCCGACATTTTTTATTGTGGCACGATACAGCCAGAGCAATCGCATTCTAATTTTGGGAAGAGTGGTGGATAGCATAGTTGCTTCAAATGTTGTCTTCAGGGGGTGTTTTTGCGGCTCCGCCCCACACGACCCCACTGACAAGGATTTGTGATATGTCATGGTGATTTACTATCGATTTGATTTGGAATGGGATTGCCCTGACGATATAGCGTGCATTACATTTTTTCTCTTCCAGATGCTATATCTTTGACCAATTTTGCCAGCACTGAGGTGTGGCTCGTGATAGGCGGTTGTTGAAGTTTTGCTTCTTAGCCAGCAATTCCTGTAGGTTGTGCTGTCATGTCACATGATGATGATGATCATGTTTGCCGAAAATCGATCAAAATCGTTGTCTAAAGGGGTGCTTCGGCGGCAAAGCCACCGAAGCACCCCTTTAAACGCCCCGTTTGGCCCGCCTTCGGCGGGCCAAACGGGGCAAAAATAACAAATTAATCAAATCAAATCGCTTTCACAG
>WTJY01000051.1 GCA_011524645.1 Anaerolineales bacterium
GATTTAGATTAATTTTTCTGATACTGCCGAATTTGGTGGGATAAGCGTAAATCGTTCAAAAATAGTCGCTTTACAGGGGTGTCATCCCCGCATAGGCGGGGATCCACCGCTCAAACAGGGTTGGATTCCCACCGTCGTAGGAATGACAATCGTTAATTGATCAACCCCCACCAAATCCGACAGGACTAGGGATTTTTAGTTTTGTGTATTTGGGTGATGTAAACAGGCTCCCACCTCTTTACAGCAATGTAAATAGAAAACGATGTGAGCTTACCGTTGTTGCCAAATATAAATGCCCAACCCGATCAACAGTATCGGCCAAATCCAACCGGAAGATATCCAACCGATCTGACTCAAAATCAACATCGTTCCACCCGCAATCAAGCCATAAGCAACCAATTGTTGCCGCTCTCTTGTGGGGTCAATCATTTCTGTCCCATCAGCGAACCGGATATCGACATCATCATGTTCACCGGCCGAGGGGGTCACAACAGTAAACAGAATATAGAGCGGTATACCAACCCCGCTAGCCATTGTCAAAATCACAAACCCAAAACGAACCAACGTGACATCGATCCCTAAATATGCAGCTAGACCAGCACAAACACCGGTCACCATATGATCAGTTTTGCTTCTACGAAATCTTGAGGTAGCCATATTTTTATCCAATCCCGAGGGGAAATTCTTTAAAATTCCACATCCCCTAACCCCTCCTCATATGGAGGGAAGAAAGACAACGATGTTTTTATGTCAATCTTTTTGGTTTCCATTAAGAGCCTAAAATTATTTCCCAATAACCTACAAAAATGCAAATATGAAATGCAAATTTCGCCATTCTCGCACAAAAATCGCCCGTAAGTCAATTGTAAACTGTCCACCTCTTGGCTTCACAGCCCAAACGAAGTATAATCTAATCAAATTCTCATGGAAGAAGAGGTTATGGATATAGAACAAGTATTGGATTCAACGAATCCCATGAGCATGTTTTTAGAGGAAGATTTTAGTCTATACATGCCCAAAACTGGGGAGATTTGCGAAGGAACCATTGTTTACAGTGGCAGTCAAGAAGTCCTTGTAGACATCGGCGCAAAATCAGAAGGGATGATTGACATCCGCGAAGTCGAGCAAATGGATAAAACCATGCGCAAAGAACTTCAAGTTGGTGACACCATCCCCGTGTATGTTATGCAAGCCGAAGACCACAATGGCAACATCATCCTTTCTTATGAAAAGGCGATTGCTGAAAGTGACTGGTTGCTCGCTCAAAATCTCCTAGAAACCCAAGAAGACTACGATGCCACGATCATCGGCTTTAACAAAGGTGGCTTGCTGACAACTGTCGGCAAAGTACGTGCGTTTATTCCTGCATCTCAGCTCGGTGCAACCACTTATGCGCAACGGACAGAAGAACATCTTAGCCAATTTGTTGAACAAACTCTCAGCACCAAAGTCATTGAAGTTGACCGCAGTCGTAACCGATTGATCCTTTCCGCACGGGAAGCGATGCAAAAAAGCCGCGAAGCTCAAAAAGACAAGTTGCTTAGTAACTTGAAAGTCAATGATACGTGTCACGGCAAAATCGTAAATATCGAAGATTTCGGCTTATTTGTCGACATTGGTGGTATTCAAGGGTTGGTTCATTTGTCAGAATTAAGCTGGAAACGAGTCAGCAACCCACGCGATCTCTACGAAATCGGTCAAGAAATTGACGTTTGTGTCATTAGTATTGACAACAAAAAGCAACGGGTCGCCCTTAGCGTCAAACGCTTATTAGCCGATCCTTGGTCAAACATTTCAGCCCACCACCATGAAGGTGAGTTGGTAGAAGTGACCATTACCAAGATCGAACGGTACGGTGCGTTTGCCCGTATTAACAGTGGTATCGGGCTTGAAGGGTTGATTCATATTTCTGAATTCTCAGACAAACGTGTCAAACACCCATCTCAGGTTGTCGAAAAAGGACAAATCGTCAACGCCCGTATTATCCGCATCAACTCAGAGCAACGCCAATTGGGTTTAAGCTTAAAACAAGTTGATTCGGCCGAGCACATGGCTCAAGATTTGCAGCACGCAGCTGAAGAAATTACTGAAGTAGTATCTGAAGAGATCACTGAATAATCTCAGCTCAACCGCAACAAAAAATCTCTGAAAGAGGGGTTTTGCGAAGCAAATTGCTCGCAAAACCCCTCTTTTGATTTGAATATGCAGGTAATTCCGCCTAAAAGCTTGAAGAACGTTTAAAGAAAGCTGATAATAATGCAACATTTACAGCCGAAGATGAAAATAGCGGGTAGAATCTCCTATCTTGCTAAGGCTAGGTGATGTACAAACATCTAATATGAAAAAGAACAAACTGGTCATCTGGTTGATGCTAAATCTAAAAGCAACACCTGAGTTTCTAACCCAAACAAATAGCGTGGCCCCAAACTGTTGTTCTTGAATTGAAAACCCGAGGTAAACCCGTGAATTCTAAAAATTGGGAACGTTTTACCCAACGCGCCCGTCGCGTCTTGAGTTTAGCTCAAGAAGAAGCGGAACGACTAAACCACAACTACATCGGCAGTGAACATCTATTGCTCGGCCTCTTGCGTGAAGAAGGTGGTGTTGCAGGTCGCGTCTTGCGCGACGTCGGCTTGGAAGTCAATCGTGTGCAAGCTATGGTCGAACGCATGGTTGGCACCGGCACAAGAACCCCTTTCACAAAAATCGAATTGGCCCCCACCACGAAACGGGTGCTGGAATTAGCGGTGGAAGAAGCTCGTCGTATGGGGCAACACTACATCAGCACAGAGCACCTCTTATTAGGGTTGGCCCGCCAAAATGATGGCACGGTCGCTGACATTTTGAAAAAATTCGGGGTGACAACCGAACAAATTCGCCGTCAGACGCGCCGCATGCTCAAAGAAAGCCCTGTACCGGCCGGTGAAAGCAACAACCCACGCAACCGCAAACAAAAGAAAGAAAAAAGCAAAACCCCATTGATCGACCAATTGGCCACAGATCTCACGACCCTTGCGGAAGAAGGGAAGTTAGATCCGGTCATCGGCCGTCAAATGGAAATCGAGCGAGTCATCCAAATTTTGGCCCGCCGTAGCAAAAACAATCCCGCCCTCATCGGTGAACCCGGTGTGGGTAAAACCGCCATCATCGAAGGGCTGTCACAACGTGTCATTGATGGACAAGTTCCAGAAGTACTTCAAGACAAGCGGGTATTGCAACTCGATGTGGGTAGCTTGGTCGCTGGAACAATGTATCGCGGCCAATTCGAAGAGCGCCTAAAACGTGTCATCGATGAACTCAAATCAAGTGACGCAATCTTGTTTATCGACGAAGTTCACATGCTCGTCGGTGCAGGCTCGGCCGGTAGCTCCGTCGACGCCGCTAACATCTTAAAACCGGCTTTGGCCCGTGGCGAACTCCAATGTATCGGCGCCACAACTCTTGAAGAGTACCGCAAAAATATTGAAAGCGACGCCGCACTGGAACGTCGTTTCCAGCCGATTCAGGTTGATGAACCGTCACCAGAAGAAGCGGTTCAAATTCTCAAAGGGGTCAAAGGGGCTTACGAGCAGCATCATAACTTAGAAATTACGCCGGAAGCGGTTGAAACAGCCGTCAAGCTATCAACCCGCTACGTAACCGAGCGCTTCCTCCCCGACAAGGCGATCGACCTGATCGATGAAGCGGGTTCTCGCGTTCGCATGTATCGTGCCCCACAATTGGCCGATATCAATAAAGCTTACGAAGATTTACGCACCGTCCGCAATGATCGTGAAAAAGCGCGTGAAGAAAATCGTTTCGATGAAATCGACGATCTCACCGCTCGTGAAGAAGAATTGCAACGCAGTCTAGATGAGTTGCGCGCCGGCCGTAAAGGGTACAACTTACAAGTCACCCCCGATGATATCGCCGAAGTTCTCTCGATGTGGACCGGCATTCCGGTATTGCAACTGACTGAAGAAGAATCAGCCCGCTTGCTCCGTATGGAAGAAGCGTTACAAGATGCGATTGTCGGTCAAGATGAAGCGATTAACGCCATTTCTAAAGCGGTCCGTCGCGCTCGCGCCGGTCTGAAAAGCCCGAAACGGCCGATCGGCTCCTTCATTTTCCTCGGCCCTACCGGTGTCGGAAAAACGGAATTAACCAAGGCGTTAGCCAATTTCCTTTTCGGCACCCCCGATGCATTAATCCAACTCGACATGTCGGAATTTATGGAACGCCACAGCGTTTCACGCTTGGTAGGTTCCCCTCCCGGTTATGTCGGTTATGAAGATGCCGGTCAATTAACAGAAGCGATCCGTCGTCGTCCGTACTCAATCGTCGTCTTCGACGAAATCGAAAAAGCGCATCCCGAAACCTTTAACATCTTGCTCCAAATTATGGAAGAAGGGCAACTGTCTGATGCCAAAGGGCAAAAAGTCGATTTCCGCAATGCGATCATTATCATGACCTCAAACGTAGGGGCAGATGCGATCAAACGGCAACCGAATTTAGGCTTCGCCTTCCAACAAGATGCGGCCACCGCCGCCGAGCGGGAACATGCTGATATGCAAAAGAAGTTGATGGACGAACTCAAACAGGCTTTCCGCCCCGAGTTTATCAACCGCGTTGATAGTGTGATCGTCTTCCGTCAATTGGCTCAAGAACATATCCGCTCTATTGTGGAAATTATCTTGGAAGAGGTGAACGAGCGTTTAACCGAGTATGAAATCAACCTCTGTGCAACCACAGAAGCGATGGACTGGTTAGCGACTGAAGGGTATGACCAAGAGTATGGTGCACGGCCGTTACGTCGTGTTGTCCAAACCGAAGTCGAAGATCGTTTATCTGATCAAATGCTTTCAGGCAAGATTCCAAACGGCACAACTGTCGAAGTGTATCTTGAAGACGAAGATTTGATCGGCTTGCGGTTAATCGCGACAGAATCGAGCGAAGAACTCGAAGCCGAGGCGGTTCCTGCGGTGTAACATCCCACCACTCAGCTAATATAAAATCAAAAAAGCGTGTTCCGGCCGGAACACGCTTTTTTTATGGCGATAAAACGCCTCATTTACAATTTATCGTTTTTATAGTAAATGAAGAACTGACC
>WTJY01000032.1 GCA_011524645.1 Anaerolineales bacterium
TATTAGAAAATACGCTATTTTTGTCGGCCGTGCCGACAAAAATAGCGTAAAAAGAAAAAGCCCCCTTCCCTTGAGGGAAGGGGGTTGGAGGATGGGCGAAGGCGCGAAACAACATGAACAATACGAACTGTTTTTACTAAATAGCCCTGCCTGACATTGTCGTACTATTTACATCCTCCCCAAATAATTGTATTATTTTTGGCGACTTATTATCAGATAAGCAAAGACAGAACAGAACACACAGAAAACTGGGTGTGTTGTTCTATCTGTGTTTGTCACACAACAAACGGATACCCCTATGGAAGATTTACTCGCCTTAGAAGACCGTCTGGGCGTGGAAGTGAACGACTACGCGCTGTTCGGCACCGCCCTCACACACCGCTCCTATCTCAATGAGCACCCCACAGTCACCCAAGACAACGAACGCCTTGAATATTTGGGGGACGCTGTCCTCGATTTAATCGTCGCCGATTATTTATACAACAAGTTCGCCAACATGAATGAAGGGGAAATGACCGCCTTGCGTGCCGCACTCGTCCGCGCCGAATCACTCGCCGGATTCGCCCAAAATTTAGGCATCGATGAAGCGTTACGCCTAGGATTTGGCGAAGCGGAAAATGGCGGCCGGAAACGAATCCCCACCCTCTGCGCGGCGTTCGAATCGGTAGTTGGTGCACTCTACCTCGATACAGGTTTCGCTAAAACCAAAGAGTTTGTCGAGAAAATTATCGCGCCCGCCCTCGAACATATCCAAGAAAATGCGCTCCACAAAGACCCACGCAGTGAGTTCCAAATGTGGGCTCAGGCCAAGTTTAATAGCACGCCACGCTATCAGGTGGTCGATGTTGATGGGCCGGATCACGCCAAGAAATTTACGGTTCAAGTCACAGTCGATGACCATGTCTGGGGTGAAGGGGTTGGCCGTAGCAAGCAACTGGCCGCCCACGCGGCCGCCCAAGAAGCGATGACTGAGGTCGGACAAGAAGCGTTCGCATGAACCTCCCGACCTATCTCTTAGCCAACAGCAAAATCAAACGGCTACTCATTACCGGTGGGAGTAGCTATGTCGGCCAGCATCTGGTCCCCCTCGCCGTTACGGCCGGTTATGACGTCTGCCACACCTTTTTTAGCACAGATGTCATCAACGACGGCCGTAGTACCCCCCTTGATATACGTGATGAGCAAGCGGTTCACCGTTTGCTCACCCACTTCCAGCCTGATGCGGTCATCCATTTAGCCGGTTCGAATCGCTCCCCAGATATGGAAACGCTTATCACAAAGGGGGCGCAACATATCGCGCAAACATCCCAAAAACTGGGCGCACGCTTAATTCATATGTCGACCGATGTGATTTTCGACGGCCGTGCCGCCCCCTATCAAGAAACAGATTTACCCGCCCCACTACACCCCTACGGCCGCGCCAAAGCGGCCAGCGAGCAAATCGTCGTTGACCACCATAAGAGTGTCGCGGTCATTCGGCCGTCACTCATTTACGGGCTAGAAATAATCGACCGTGGCACCGAGTGGGTCAGCCAAAGCTTGGCCGCAGGCGAACCGGTCACCCTGTTCACCAACCAATGGCGCACCCCGATCTGGGTTGAAACATTATGTCAATCCTGCCTAGAGCTACTACACCACACCGATACCACCATCTATCATCTCGGTGGCAACCAACAGCTCAGCCGCGCCCAATTCGGGTTACGCCTGCTCGATTGGTGGGACATCACCCAGCGAAACACCCTCACAATCGCACCCACCCCAGCCAATGCCCCGTGGCCCCCCAACACATCGATGAACAATGATAAAGCAAAAGCCGATCTACAAACCCCGATTTACGGTGTCGATGATGTGTTAGCAATGTTCCCCAAATAAGTCGAATAGACTAAAATAGGGGTCATGGCATTACGTAGACGCATGACCCAATCTCAGGAGCCTGACGGCAACCTACCAAGAAAACAGATCGATCGCGAAGGGATTCGCAGTTTTAGCCGCTTACTGGCTTACGTCCGACCCAATTTGGGCTGGTTTATTATTTCACTGATCGCCTTAGCGATTAGCACCGCCCTTGGGCTCGTTCTCCCGCTGGTTGTCCAAAGTTTGGTCGATGGGGTTCTTATCGAAAACAACTTTCAGGAACTGAATCGGCTTGGCGGCAGTTTGCTTATCGTGTTTCTCGTCCAAGCGATATTTAGCTTTATCAACCGGCTCTCGCTCGACTATGTGGGAGAAAAAGGGATCGCCGCCATTCGCAATGAGTTCTATGCCCATTTGCAAACGATGTCACTCCGCTTTTACGCCAACGGCCGGACCGGTTCCATCCTGTCCCTGCTCACCAACGACATCAGCTTGCTAAAAGATGCGATCACCTCTAATCTCACCTCGCTACTGCGCCAAGTCTTAACGTTAATCGGCGCATCAATCTTTCTCTTTATTCTCGATTGGCGTTTAACGCTACTCATCTTGACCGGTATCCCGATTATTTCCTTAACGATGGTCTATCTCGGCCGGAAAATTCGCGCCGCTGCCAGCGAAGCCCAAGAACAGCTCGGGGAAGCGGCCAATATCGCCGAAGAAACGATTTCGGGGGTACGGATCGTAAAATCATTCGCGCGTGAAAGCTATGAATATGGCCGCTTCGCCACCCAAGTCGATGCCACATTCGATGCCTCGATGAAGCGGGCCCGCCTCTCAGCCACCTTGGCTCCGATTATCGGCTTTATGGCGTTCGCCTCGATTACCCTAACGCTGTGGTTCGGTAGTTATGAAGTGATCAACGGCCGTCTCACCGTCGGCGGGCTGGTCGCCTATCTCGTCTACACCATGCTCGTCGCCGCCCCCATCGGCCAGCTGGCCGGTCTCTACGCCCAATTCCAAGCGGCGCTTGGCGCGATCGATCGGGTTTTCGCCATGCTCGATACACCAGCCGAAATTACCGATCATCCCAAAGCAAAACCGATTCCCACGTTGCAGGGGCATGTCCAATTTGAAAAAGTCGATTTCGATTACACGGCCGAAGCCCGAATTTTGCGCAATGTCACCTTTGACACCGAACCTGGGCAAGTGATCGCCCTCGTCGGCCCCAGCGGCGCGGGCAAAACCACGCTAGTCAATCTCATTCCACGCTTCTATGACATTCAAGACGGCCGGATTACCATCGATGGCTACGATATTCGTGAAGTGACGCTCAAAAGCTTGCGCCAACAGATCGGTATTGTCCCCCAAGAAACGATCTTGTTTTCAGACTCCGTCTTTAACAACATTCGGTATGGCAATTTAGAAGCGAGCCAAGAAGAGGTTGAAGCGGCCGCCAAAGCGGCCAACGCTCACGACTTTATCATGCGTGATTTACCCCACAGCTATGACACACTCGTGGGCGAACGGGGCATCAAATTAAGCGGCGGACAACGACAGCGGGTCGCCATTGCTCGGGCCATTCTCAAAGACCCACGCATCTTAATCTTAGATGAAGCCACCTCTTCGCTAGACAGCGAAAGCGAGCATCTCGTGCAAGATGCACTCGAAACCCTCATGCAAGGGCGCACCTCTTTCGTCATCGCTCACCGGCTCAGCACCATTCAAAATGCCGATTGGGTCCTCGTCCTAGACAATGGTGGCATTGTCGAGCAAGGGACCCATACCTCACTCCTCGCTGACCCCAACGGTCTCTATCGTCGCTTACACGACATGCAGTTCGCCCCAGATACCCCAAAGTATTAGCATTGCGCCTCCCAACTGATTAAAATGCGCGCCATAGCCAATCAAACCCAACCGTTAGCACGACATTCAACTTCTTAACCGTGAAAATCGGCAGACAGAAATTGAATGTCTGATCCCGAAACCTAAAACCAAAACCATGAACACATTCGATACATTTCTAGAAACAGGCGCACTAGCCGATGTAAAGCGCGGTAGCAAAGGGGCCTATATCCAAGAAAGATTCGGCACGGCCGAAATCTTACGCACCGCATGGAAGGGGAAACAGCTCACCACGCCGGAAAAAATAGAGGTGTGGGGGTATGGCAACTGGCACCTTTCCCTGAGCACCAAATTCAATATCCAAACCGTCTTCGTGATCGCCATCGACTTTAAATCTGAACCATTTTCTCTTCCCTTTGAACCAATGGGCTACATGCCCTCATCGGGTGCGCCACTAGCGGAAGTCGAAACCTATCTAAAAAACAATGGCCTCCCGTATCGTGTTGACACCCATTTGTCTTCCGAAAAAGAGACGGTACTAATCAGTAAAGCGGGGGTCAAATTACATTTTGCGCGCAATGATGCAGGCGAGTATCAGCTCACGGCCGCTAAATACGCCGGCCAACTCAGCCAAGCCTATCGCGATAAATACACCACCCCACCGAACAGCTAGCCATTAGCCCCTATCGCAAAATCATCTTAATACAGCTCAATTTTGCACAAAACACAAGCTAACAGTTGTCATGCGACTACCCAATAGGCGGTTTTCTGTGGGTAAGTACCCACAGAAAACCGCCTATCTAATTTACGAGCCGCCTCAGGCGATGACGAGTCAAAAAATGAACCTTACCAAGCTCCCCCTCCTCATGCTCATTGACCTACAAAAAGCGATTGAACACCCCAGCTGGGGTGAGCGCAACAACCCACAGGCGGAAGCCAATATCACCCGCCTCTTGCAAACTTGGCGCGAGCAAAAACGGCCGATTCTCCATATCAAACATATGTCTACCGACCCCACATCCCATTACCGGCCGGGGCAAATCGGCAATGATTTTAGAGAGTTTGCGCGCCCCCAAGCCGACGAACCGGTGATCGAGAAAACAACCAATAGCGCTTTTATCGGCACAAATTTAGACGCATGGCTCAAAGAAAGAAGGGTCAACAAACTCATCATCGTCGGTGTCATCACCAACAATTCGGTGGAAGCGACGGTGCGTATGTCAGGCAATTTAGGGTTTGATACAACTGTCGTTTCTGATGGGGCGTACACATTCGGCCGTGATGATTACAGCGGCCGTTGGCGTACCGCGCAAGAGGTCCATGATCTGTCGCTTGCCAATCTGCAAGGGGAGTATGCTCAAATTCTGAGTACAGACCAATTACTGGTGAAGTGATAAGGCTAGCTCACGCTTTATCAAATCGAACCACATCCCCTACACCAACCTGACCGGCTGTCACCACCTGCGCCGTAATCCCCCCATGTCCGCGCACAGCATTAAAGCCCCCAGCCCCAAGACGGCGCTCCATCTTGCCGCAAGGATGACACAACCCGGTATGCTCTAGAACAACTTCCCCGATTTTGAATTGTTTCCCTTTCAAAGCTAGCAAGTTAATCCCAGACACAACGATATTCCGTCGCAAATGGGCCGGATTGATACGATCTTGGTGTAACAAAGCGGCGATTACTGGCAAATGTTCAGCTTGAACGAGGGTTACTTGTCGTGTGCGTTTCCCACGGCCGGTAAATCGATCTCCCTCAAGCCCGCTCTCGGCCGAAACAAACACCCGCTCCAAGACTGTCATCTCTTCATCCCGCATCGGCCGAATGCCGATCCACTCCACACGGCCGATTTGGGGCAATGTATCTTGCAAAATTTGCAGGCGGTTCTCGCTCTTCATCTACTCTACTCGGCCGCGTCTTGCTGTTCCCGAATCAAAGCCAAGCGCTCACTGAGCGTCAACTGACGGCCGGGCAAACCGCTATGCGGGTCCGGCGTATGATTCATGAGCCGTTGCCGCCGCGCCGCCCGAACTTGTTCATCGGTCACATCCGGCACATCGACCCCTAAATTGATGCGTTGCTCATCAAACAATCGCTCTTGCCGCTGATGGGTCTGTACTTGCAAATCAGCGATACGGGTTTCAACCAATTCAAGGTAGCCCAAAATCCCTTGCTGATCAAACTTTTTCGGGTCGGTCAACATCAAGTTCATTTGCAACGGCCGTTCATCGATCTCTTCATGCAAAGCCCGTAATTGACCCGCGAGCACGGTGTCATCTTCCGGCTCGCGGACAAGAATTTCAATCGGATCTAATAACGCATGCAACTCCTCATCATTCAATTCCAGAATCCGTTTTTGTGTCCCGACTAAAGTCAGATAAAGGGCCTCCCAATCCATAACCTGCTGTCTCAAGCTCCGTCCCGCTTGAATCTCTTCATTTTGCAGTTGCCGGCGCAACAAATGTACCCGCTCCAACGCGACCTGACAGCGATGTAGCCAATCGTGCACACTCAGTTTAACAATCGGGTCATCTGTGCCGCCATGAACCTCAACCAAGCGATACATAATCGTCTCTTCTGGAGTCGCCCCATCAAGCAAACGATCACAAGCGAGAATCAGGTTCGCCGTTCGGGTCTGTAATTGCTCAAGCTGCATTTCAAGTTGCAGCTTACGCCAACCGGTTTTCGGTTCAGCCACCCGCTGATTTTGGTCAGGAGACATATCTTGCACGTCCTGCCAAAAAGGAAGCTGTCGTTTAACATTTTCTGGAAGCCAAAGGGGTGCGGTTACGAGCATCCCAAGTCCAGCACTGAGGAGAAATTGCCAAGGGTTCATGGTAGGAGAAATGTAACAAAGATTCGGCCGTTTGCCCAATCGTTTGACGGTAAAATTTGTGTGTGAAAGCTAGAAAAAAGACCTCACCTGCAACTTATATCTGAGGTTTCATCACTTCTTGCAGACAGTAAATATCATGTGACAAATAAGCATATCAAAACTAACACAGATGTAAATAGTCCTAACGGCAATAGGCAGGGCAATCGCATCTAAATTAGTGTCCTTAGGCAAATTATGTTCACCTTTGGCTGTTGATCAAACAATGTAAGAATCAATTGTCCGCTCTGGGTATGTTTTTGTGGCGTAGCCATAAAAACACACCCTTGACAAGCCCCGATTTTCGCGCCGAAGCCGCCGAACCCCACCTTTGAGACAACGGTCTCCTACGGTGACAATACAAAGCGATTCCTTTGGTTCAGATGGTTCAGATTGAGAATTGCTGACCACCCCGTTGAACCGTTCGCGTAACAACTTACTGATGACGGCCGTGCACATAG
The DNA here is from genome assembly GCA_011524645.1 of Anaerolineales bacterium. Lineage (GTDB taxonomy): Bacteria > Chloroflexota > Anaerolineae > Promineifilales > Promineifilaceae > WTJY01. The sequence continues at coordinate 7,031 of WTJY01000032.1, forward strand.
AGGATGGGTGAATTCCAAATAGTACGCTGGTCAAATCAATCTTATTCTTTTACAATCACTGACGATCACCACTACAGAACAAAACTATGTCAAAACCATCCGGACACATCTTAGTTGTTGAAGATAATGAATTAAACGGCCTGCTACTCATCACCCAACTTGAGGTTTATGGCTACACCAGTGAATGGGTCTCTGGCGGCCGTGATGGGTTAGAAAAAATCTACGCCAATGAGTACGATCTCGTTTTGCTCGATCTCATGATGCCCCAAATCAGCGGCTTTGATGTCCTCACAGAACTCCGTAGCAAGCCGGAATATGCCAATCTACCGGTCATCATCATTTCCGCACTCTCTGATTTCGACAGCATCGTCAAAAGTATCAACTTGGGGGCCACCGACTATGTCCTCAAACCGATCAACAATACAATTTTGCGGAACCGCTTAGAAGCGGCATTAGAGCGCAAACGGCGTCAAGATCAAGAAAAGCTGTATATGGCCCAATTAGAAATCGAGCGTATGAAGTCGGAACAGCTTTTACAAAACATCTTTCCGGCCGAAGTGGCGGACCGTCTTAAAAGTGGGGAACAAACGATCGCCGACAGCTTTGACAGCGCGACCGTTCTCTTCTCTGATATTGTGAACTTTACCCAACTCGCATCCACACTCAAACCGATCGAACTGGTGCGATTACTCAATCAAATTTTTACCCGCTTTGATCAGCTCGCAGAAGAATATGGGCTAGAAAAAATCAAAACGATCGGCGATGGCTATATGGTTGTGGGAGGCATTCCGGAAAGACGTACAGACCATGCGACCCGTATCGCGCGTATGGCGATCGCCATGCAAGAAGCGATCACAGAGTTTGAGTCACCCGCAGGGGGTCCATTCCGTTTACGGATCGGGATTAGCACCGGACCGGTTGTGGCTGGGGTCATCGGCCGCTATAAGTTCGCTTATGATTTATGGGGAGACACCGTCAACGTAGCCAAGCGGATGGAAGAAAGTGGTGAAATCGGCCGGATTCACATCTCAGCCTCCACCCAAGCGATGCTCAACGGTGAATTCACGCTAGAAAAGAGGGAAACCCAAACGATCAAAGGAAAAGGAGACATGGAAACCTATTTCCTACAAGGCTGCAACCAGAAAGAATAGAGGGCCAACAACATGCCCAATGATCCTCTTTTGTGGCCGCCCCACCGGCTAGGCATCAGCTCTTGGGTTTGGGGATCAGACTACTACAACGGCCGGTTTTCCCTCCTCGATTTTCCCACACGCGCCGCCACACACCATATTTCCCTTCTCGAATGCAATGATTTTATGTTGCCCCCACCCCGCTTTAGCCGTATCGCTCGGCCGCTCCACCATCTTATCCCCCACGCAAACCCTGAACTATGGCGCTATCGCCGCGCGACGTTAAAACAACTAAAGCACGAAATCGACCGACACCAACAAACCTGTCTTTGTTGGACCATGAACACCGATTTTTCCCGCTTCGGCCTAGCCAAGTGGGCCAATCGCTACTATCAATCTTGGGGGCGTCAGGCGGTAGAAATCTTAGGGGCACAACGGCTCCGTATCATCGCAGGTGGAGCAAACGATGCGCAGTTGACACCTCAAACAGCAACCACGATGGCTCGCTTTATCCGCGAAATGTTAGATCAAACCACCCTAGAAATGATCGTCTTTGAAAATCATTGGGGCCTCAGCACCAACATCATCCAACATATGACGCTTTATACGGCCGTGCGTCAGCAACTTAATCCGGCCGATCAATCTAAATTCTGGCTCTGCCTAGACCCTCAAAACATCCCCAACGAGATAGACAAACAACAAGCATGGCAACAAATGGCTGGCTACACCCGTCATGTGCATATCAAAAACGGAACGGCCGAGTTCACCGATTTTCTCACCCAAATCGCTTACCAAAACATGGTCGTCATCGAGGATGCCCAGCTACTCAGTAGCCTGCCGAGCTAACCACCATCGCTCAGCCCACACAGCCAAAACAGCACCGATCCCATACGCCACCAAATCCCGCCAATCAAACGTGGTCCCCAGCACCGTTCGCGCCACGGCCGATTCCCCCAAACCGAGCATCGTAACCAAATCAAAGTACTGAGACAGTTCAATCACACAAGCGAACAGGAATACCCCCCAAGCGATTACTCGATCTGGCCACGCCCAAAACGCCTTCACCAAGTAAAACAGCAAGACCACAACCAAAACATCCCCCACCAACGGCCGGATAATTTGATCATCTAGAAATAGCGCAATCCACACCTCAACGATGAAAATAACGCCAAATAAAATAAATGGTCGAAGACTAAATCGCATATTTACTCAACCCAAAATAAAGTGTATGGCTCGCTCTGATCAGAATAGCAGGAATATCCACTACATAGAATTATTGACACTCTTGAAATTGGAGAGTAACACATAAGCTTGGGTCGGCGATGATTTAATGAAATTCGCATCAAACCCATCCTCTGTTAAAAAGCTAGAGTAGCCCTCTAAATCCTCCTCCGACATATCATCAAAATTCACAAAACCCATATGCCAGCCGTCAAACTCGCGGCTTCGAATCGGCCCTTCAGCTAAGATAATGACATTTTTATGTCGCGGATCCTTCGATATTTTAGCGAATAACGGCAAAACGCTATCGGGCGCGCCTTCTAAGACCTGCATAACATTGCCCCCCTTATAGAGTAAAATACCAGATATTTGACGAGTTTCATTATTGTGGCGGCTTGTTTGCAGAATTTGACGCAAATCGTCATTTGAAAACATGTAGGATGCAGTGCTTGTATAAATTAAAGAGATCATGGGATTTTATTTTATTATAGTAGAGTTGGATTTTACGAAGTAGACCTTCGCCCCAATTATATCGCTAATCTTGAGCAAGCCAGAATTCATAACCTAAGTACTACATAACATCAATCCCCGCTTCATCCCCATAGCCAAAAACGATTATGGACAATCCCCATGACCGGCATATAATGTAAAAAACTCAGTCAACTCCAAACCAAATGAGGTGAATCGTGGGACGTTTCAGACAACGGCAAAAAAATAAACCGGAACAACAAAAATCAGGTGGGCAAGCAGATGCCTCCCTTCAAGGTGGTAGCGCGGCCGCTCTGGCCCGCATTCGTGCCGACCAAGCGAAAGCGGAAGAAGAAAAACAACGAAAGCTTGATGCGATGCGCGCCGACGATCCGCTTCTCTATGACCTCGATCAAGAGCCAGAAGACACCGCACCTCAGCGCGGTTATCTCCCTGAAAAAAAAGCGGCCGTTATGCGCCTACAACTGCAAATGGCTGACATGATTCGCAAAAAGGTACTCGCACCTAATTTGTCACTCGACATGCCCCTCGAACGCACCCCTGAATATGAAGATAAAGCGCTTAACACCCTCGCACAGCTAGTCGATGGCGGCCGAATCACTATTCCAGACAGCATCTCTGAACAACAATTTGTAGACAATATACTTGACGAAATCTTCGGTTTTGGTCCCCTACAAAAGCTCATCGAAACGGACACCATTTCTGAAATCATGGTCAACGGCCCCTATGTCATCATCATTGAGCGAAACGGAAAAATGATTGAATCGGGTCATAAATTTTTAGATGATGACCATGTTGAACGAATCGTCAAGCGGGTCGTTTTACCCCTCGGCCGTCTGGCAGACTCCGAAAACTGCCTTGTCGATGCCCGTCTCCCCGATGGTTCCCGCTTCAACGCGGTGCTCCGGCCGGTCACCCTCGACGGCCCCAGCATGAGTATCCGGAAATTTTCTAAAAACAAGCTCGGTATTCAAGACCTAGTTAATTTCGGATCGATGACCGACGACATGGCTTTCTTTTTAGAGGCGATGGTCGTTTCTCGTCAAAACATTGTCGTTTCAGGTGGTACAGGCTCCGGTAAAACAACCTTAATCAACTGTTTATCCGGCTATATCCCCGAAGACGAGCGAACCGTGACGATCGAAGACGCGGCCGAGCTCCAGCTAACCCAGCGCAATGTTGTCCGTCTCGAAACGAAAAAGCCAACCCCACAAGCACCGGCCGAAGTATCGATCCGCGACTGTGTACGCAACGCCCTCCGTATGCGGCCGGAACGCATCATCATCGGGGAATGCCGTGGCGGGGAAACGCTCGACATGCTCCAAGCGATGAACACCGGTCACGATGGCAGCTTGACCACCGTCCACTCGAATGACCCTCGTTCTTGTATCTCCCGTCTAGAAACGCTCGTTTTAATGTCAGGGGAAGATCTACCCATCAACATTGTGCGCAAACAGATCGCCGGTTCGATTAACTATATCGTTCAAGCATCTCGTCTACGTGATGGCAGTCGTAAAGTGACCTATATCACCGAAGTCGCCGGTATGGAAGGAGAAACCGTTGTTCTCAACGATATTTTCAAATTCTATGATGAAGGGGACACGCCAGATGGCAAAGTAAAAGGGAAACACGGCTCAAGCGGTAACCGGCCGATGGGCGACTCAACCTTTGCCCGTTATGGATATAAATTACCGGCCGCCATGTTCCTCAACAGTTACAAAGGCCCCGGCCGTTAACAAACACCCAAATTGGTCCACTTTCTAAACCACCACCCCCAGCGACAGCGACTTCACAAATAAAACTTCATTCATCACGAACAAAGTGGACCAATTTAACCAATCTCACCAATTTTTTGACATCACACCACACTTGCTTTATACTTCCGTTCGCACTTGCCGGAGTGGCGGAATTGGCAGACGCGCTCGACTCAAACTCGAGTTCCTTCGGGATTGTGGGTTCGACTCCCACCTCCGGTACTAAAAGGGTTATCCATTTGTGATAACCCTTTTTTGTTTTGAGCATCTAGCGAAATATCTAATATGCGACGTGGTATTTTTATTTTTCTCTTCGGTTTGCTTTTCGGCACGGTCGCCGGTCTCTACCTAGGCTGGTTCGCCTTCCCCGTCGAATGGGTCGATGTCTTACCGGCCGATTTAACCGAAGAAGAACAGTTCGATTACCTCACCTTGGTCGCCGCAACCTATACCGCCGAACAAAACCTCGTAACCGCCCAACAAAGGCTTTCCGGCCTCGGCCGTGAAGATTGGCGCGAATGGATGCTAGCACATACCGTTGATGCGGTATTGACCGACCCACGCAGTATCCAAACCGCAAACTTGGTCCAGCTCGCGCTCGACTTCGGTTTAGAATCGCCCGCCTTCACTCCCTATCAAACAGAAACCACAAATACACCAGAGGAGGACAGCAATGGCCAATGATCCTTCTCCCTCTCCTTCTCCAACCGCTCGATCAGAACGGCGCGAACGCCGCCGACAAGAACGACGCGTTATCTTATCTCTGAGCAGCCTGTTTGCGGTCGCATTCACCCTCAGCTTGATCGGAGCACTGTACACCGCTTGGATTATTTACCCGTTAAACGATGTCACCGCATCACCGGCCGTTCTCCGTGCCGATTACAAAGCGGATTACATCTATATGATTAGTCAAAGCTATGCGCAAGATGGAGATTGGGTACAGGCACAAGATCGACTCAACAAACTCAATGATCCAAATTTGGCCAATACCACGCTTAATTTGCTAGAAGATGCGCTGCGTGAAGGACGGCCACCAGAAGCGATCCGCAACTTAGCCCGTCTCGCCGAACAGCTAGGCGCAGAAGGGGACACCCTCGCCTTATTCGCCCCCACGCCGGTTCTCGGTGGCGAACCAACAGTGCTTCCCTCCCCTACAGCCACCGCAGAGCCCACCAGCGAACCGCAACTTGCCGACACAGAAGCGGTCTCTCCCACGATCCCCCCTACGGCCACACCGATTCCCCCCACAATGACCCCGACACCGCTCCCCGAAACGGCCGCTGAAACCGCAAACGAAGCCGAAGTCGCCTCACCTCAATTCCGCCTACTCTCGCAACGCGAAATCTGCCAAGCCGACCTTAGCGCCCCACGAATCGAAATCATCATTGTCGATCCCAATCTAGACGATTTACGCGGTGCCGAAGTCTTTCTCGAATGGGAAAACGGCCGTGATCGGGCCCTAACCGGGTTCAAGCCGAACAACAGTGCCGGATACGCCGATTTTACGATTGAACCCGACATCTCCTACACCGTTTCAATGAGCGATGGCAGTGCCACCACAGGGGGCTTGCAAAGCACCCCCTGCGCCAATGAAGACGGATTTACAGGATGGGTATTGCGTTATCAATCATTGGTGACCCCATAATTCCCCGCTAAAATAAGAAAAGTGACAAACTTATAAATTTCGAGAGCTGTGGGCATCGCTTTGTAATATTAGTGGACAAAAAGAATGGAAGCCCTAATACTTGCGCATATCCCATTCTTTTTACCCCTACGGCCGATACACACACAAAACGCGCTTACCCCTCTCTACTCTCTACTCTCTACTCTCTACTCAAAAGGTACACCATGTATATCAACGGCGAATGGATCGAATCTAACAAAACATTTGGGGTAATTAACCCCGCAACAGGGGAAGAAATCGGCCGCGTAGCGGACGGTGGGCAAGCGGAAGCGTCGCAAGCGATTCAAGTCGCACATGACACATTTAAAAGTTGGGCCGCCACCACCGCCTATGAACGGTCTGCGATTTTGTATCGCGCCTATAATTTAATGGTTGAACGAAAACAAGAACTCGCCGAACTCATGACCCGTGAGCAAGGCAAGCCGCTCAAGGCCTCGCTCAACGAGGTGCAATATGGGGCCGATTTCTTGCTCTGGTTCGCCGAAGAAGCGAAACGGGTGTATGGGGAAACGATCCCATCGTCACGTAGCAATCAGCGGTTTATGGTGCTCTATCAACCGGTCGGTGTCGTCGGGGCGATTACCCCTTGGAACTACCCGATTTCCATGATTGCACGAAAAGTCGCCCCAGCAATGGCGGCCGGCTGTACCGTCGTGCTCAAACCGGCCGAATCAACCCCGCTCTGCGCGATGGCGATCTTCAAAATCTTAGAAGAAGCGGGAACCCCACCCGGTGTTATCAACCTTGTTACCGCCCTTGACCCCAAGCCGATCGGTACAGAGCTATGCACCAATCCATTGGTCAAAAAGCTCACCTTTACCGGATCAACCGCAGTCGGCCGTAAGTTGGCCCAAGATGCCGCCCCACAGCTTAAACGGGTTTCAATGGAGCTCGGCGGCCACGCCCCCTTTATCGTCTTCGAAGATGCCGATCCGGTACACGCGGCCAAAGGGGCCTCGCTGGTAAAATTCCTCAACACCGGCCAAGCGTGTATCAGCCCCAATCGGATCTATGTCCATCGCAATATCATGGACAAGTTTATGGAAACCTTTAGCCAGCGAGTCGGCCGGATGGTCGCCGGAAACGGCATGGAAAAAGGGATCAACATCGGCCCGTTGGTCAACGAAGCGGCCGTGGCCAAAGTGGACAATCAAGTGCAAGATGCTGTCAGCAAAGGGGCCACCGTTCACGCAGGTGGTCAACGATTGGTTGACAACGGGCTAGATCAAGGGTTTTTCTACGCCCCTACCCTACTCGGCGATGTCACCTCAGATATGTTGATTTATCGAGAAGAAACATTTGGCCCGGTCGCGGCTGTTATCCCCTTTGATGACGATGATGACATTTTAGCGATGGCCAATGACACTCATTACGGTCTTGCTGCTTACGTGTATACCCAAAACCTATCAAAAGCGATCCGCACCTTTGAAGGGCTAAATTTTGGCATTATCGGCATCAACGATATTAACCCGACCAGCGCGGCCGCTCCATTTGGCGGGACCAAAGAAAGCGGGCTCGGCCGTGAAGGGGCACGTGAAGGGCTCATGGAATATCTAGAGACAAAACTAGGCGGGTTTATTGTATAAGCGCCCCTCAACAGCATGGCGAATGATCGATTTTCTTATCATTCGCCATACCCACATCAAACGGTAGAAAAGCCTGAAAATTGCCCCTCTAGCCGGCAGGATAAATCCCACTGACAATCGCAGAAAAATTCGCTTATCCGAAACTGAGCTTAAACAACGTCACTCAAAACGAATCAAAAATATCGTCTTCGTCAGTTTTAGGCTCCTGTGTACTCAAAAAAAGTGCCGCCGTCAAACATAACGCCCCACCAATCATGCCCAAACTCGACAACCCCACATACAAATAATCGAGTAGCTCAAAGTCCAATTCGGAAACGACCAATATTTGCCAAACCAGAAAATCAGCCAATGGTTCTAATCCGAACAAAGCCAAGCCCAATACAAACAAAACCGCCACGTTATACTGCTGCCGATTGATGTAGACAAAGACCCCACCCATACAGGCGAGCAAGGTCAAACAGATCAACAGATTACGGATCAGATAAATAGGTTGAATATATGTGCCGAGTAGATCCATTAG
>WTJY01000312.1 GCA_011524645.1 Anaerolineales bacterium
GGGGGATAGGGGTAAGTGGGGAAGGGCATGTGGCTTTCGACCGCTTTAATTGTTTCTTGCGCGGTGGCGGCAAGGGTGATGTGAGGGGTGAATTCCCGGTTTTCGGGGGTGGGCACAGCGATGATTGGACGGCCGGAAGCGAGGTATTCATAGAGTTTAAGCGGGCTACGGTAGTGACCGCGATCATCTTGGACATAGGGGACGAGACAGAGATCGAACGAGCGAAGCAGGTGTGGCATTTCGGTATAGGGGAGTTTGCCGGTGTGATAAACATTGGGCCGTTTGAGCAGTGAGGCGAGCGGTTCTGTCTCTAGCGTCCACGGGTAGGGGTCTCCGGCGAGAATGAGGGACCAGTCCGGTTTGCTGTCGGCTAATTGGGATAAGATGTGGTAGTCAAGCCGTTCGTTGATGGTGCCGCTGTAACCGATTCTGGGTGAGGGTATTTGGGCCACGGCCGGATGAACTGTTTCGGGGACCTCTCCCGCGAAGTGGGCGTAATCGACACCGCTCGGCAGGCGATAGGTATGTGGATTGCGCGCGATTTTTTTCTCATAAGTAGGGGGAGAATTGGCGAAGACCAAATCGACACGGCCGAGCAACTCTTCCTCAAGTTGGGTAATGTTGGCTTTTTTACGGCCGCTTGTATTGGCGGTCCATTCATCGATACAGTGATAGACGGCCAATTTTTCATTAAAGCGGCCGATGAGCGGCCCATTTTCTGGGTTATAGAGCCAGAGAATCGGCCGTGAAAAACCGAGTCGCTTGACGATGGGGGCGACTGCGCGATAAGAAAGCTCTTGGAAAAGCTGATTGATGGTTAGGCTAAGGTATTTGCCGGGGGGGAGGAGGGGGAGTTTGTAGATCCAGATGTTCGGTTCGATTTCTGTCACCCCTTCGCGGCGACGTTGTGCAAGTTTCTGGCGAAAAGCGGGGTATCGTAGCCAGTGTTCCACCCCCAACGGCCGTTCGATGAACAGCACGCGATGCCCTAGCCGAGCGAGTCGCTGGGCGATTTGCTGGCGACTGCCCCAGAGGCCATGCCAATCGGTGGAGGAGAAGAAGATGAAATCGGACATTGGGTGAAATTATGAAGTATGAATTATGAAGTATGAATTATGAAGTATGAATGGGGGGCTGAGTGGGCTTTGATCGCGGTTCTTTTCATATTTCATACTTCCTGTTTCATACTTTTTTGGTAGAGGGTGAGTTCTAGGTCGATGATTTTGTCGAGGGAGTAGGAACTAACGGCGAAGTCGTGGGCGTTTTGGGCGAGTTGGGTGCGTTGGGTGGGGTTGTCTAGGATTTCGTCGATGACGCGGGCGATGTCGGTGGGGTCTTGGTGGCAGAGACGGCCGTTTTTTCCATCGATGAGCATGTCTTCAATGCCGGGAACGCGGGTGCCGATGACGGGGACACCGCAGGCCATCGCTTCGATTAGGGCTTTGGGATGGCCTTCGAATTTTGAGGGGAGGATAAAGATGTCGGCGGTGTTAATGATTTCGGGAAGCTTTTCGTTGGGTTGACGGCCGATAAATTCGGCCGAGATGTTTAGTTCGGCCACGAGTGGTTTAAAGTTGGCGCTGTCGTCGTCTGGGCCAACGAGTAGGAGATGGCAATCGTTTTGGGTGAGGGTGAGGGCTTTGAGGAGTAGGTCGATATTTTTGACGGCGCTGAGACGGCCGACAAAGACGAGGCGACGAGGCACCGTTTCGATGTTCGGCATGGGGCGGAACAAGGTCGTATCGACGTAGTTGGGGATGATGGTGATTTTGTCGGCGGGGATGTCGTATTGGTCGAGCACTTGCTGTTTCATGAGTTGCGTGGTGACGACCACTTGGGTGGCGCGGCGAAAGCAGAAGTTGGAGAGGGCGCGATAAAGGCGATAGCGGCGGGTGGGGCCGTAGCTGTCTAGCTCGTATTTGGCCCAGAGGTATCCCATGCGGAGGATGACCGGTTTGCGAAAGAGCATGCCAGCGAGAACGGCGGTCCAAGCCCCATCCATTTGGTTGGTTTTGTAAAGATCGGCTTGGCGCAGGAGCTGACGGTGTTGCCAGAGGGCGGTGAGGCTGAAGAGGTTGGCTGATTGTTGTTTGGCGTTGTTGAGGATGGTGATTTTGGGGCTAGGATTGTGATCGTGTTCGCGACGGCCGCCGGAGGTGAGGATTGATAATTGTTGTAGACGGTCGGCGAGATGACGATAAACGGCCGTTTCGCGAACCCACATGCCACGATCATGCCAGCGGGCTAGCGGGGTGGCGCGGGACATGAAGAAGATGAGCTTGATCGGATGCTTGCTCGTTGTTGTCATTGTTTACGAGTTTTGAGAGGGTTTGGTTGGATGAGGGTAGCCGAGTGACACTAAATCAAGAGATGTTAGAATTTCAACTTGTTTGTTGGCTTGTGCAAATTTTTGGTAGAGCGTATGGTAATTGTTATCTTTAACCATATTTAGTTTAGGCCCATTTGGATCGCGCGTAATTAAGAAGTTAACAAGGCGAGATCTGAACTGATAGTAACCGAATCGTAGGTTACGGTAACCGATAGATTGTTCTGGATTCGACCCGTTTGGCTGTAATATTTTGAGCGGAAAGAGCAAGGTGCCAAAGATGAGTTTAAATATGTAGTTCATTTTGCGCATTTTGTTTAGGACTGAAAGAATTTTGGTACTCGTGTTACGGGGCTTCGACTGTGTAGGGATTGGTATAGGTATGTCCGCCCACTGACTAAGCTGTTGGTAAAATAGACTTGGGGATGTTTTTAAGTATTCAAGAGGGATGACATAGACATTTTCCGAGCCAAACAATTCCTGATAAAGCTGGATTCGCTTGTTGTAGCAAATGTGGTCAGCTATTCCCAATTTGGGCTCGTTATTTAGGAATTGGCTAAAAGAGCGCGTTTCTGCACCTTTCCCGCTAACACGATACGTGTAAATCGATTTGAGATAATCGAACTGATTGCGAATAATGATTAGGATTTTTGCGTTGGGATGAGCGGCGTGCAGGTTGTGAGCGATTTGTGTTGGGTCTATTTGTTCATATCCGTGCGGGTGTCCAGAAAGAGCTTCATGGGTGATGAGGGTTGTTTCGTGAGAAGATCGATTTTGTTGGAGATAGTTAAGCCATGTTTCTAAATGAAAGGATTGGTGATCGCTACTAATTCCGATGTGGCGACGGCCGGTTTTATCTAGAAAGAAATACTGAACAGGAAGCTGAGGAAACACAACTTCTTGTAGAAATGTACTGGCTGATTTGTGGTAGCCGATATGAATAATGGTTTTTTTCATTAAATATCCTTGGAGGTGGACTAACCTAACTTGATTTGGGTGTAAGCTGGGCCCAAATCTCCCCCCAACGAATTTCTAAAGAAGTGATTGCAAGATTCGCTTGTTCCATTTCTTCCGCAAAGGTTTCTTGGGTATATTCGATATAGTGGGTCGGGTCAAGCCGGTAGTCGATTCCAACTTCTTTTTTGAGGGGAACACGCCAGTCTCGTTCAAATAGAGGGACGCGGATCAAAAACCGTTTGGGTTTAACGGTGCGTGTTACATGTTGTAGAAATTCGGGGCGATTAGGCAAATGCTCCAGAACGTTTGACATCACGATGACATCAAAGAGGGTGCTCCATGGGTGAGTTAGCACATCTCCATGAATATATTCGATATTTTCGTGGGGAAATTGAGTTCGTGCTTGTGTAATATTTCGTTCTGAGATTTCTATACCGGTTATGTGGGCATTACATTTTGTAGCAATTGAATAAGCTAGGGCCCCGATGCCACAGCCGATATCGAGAACTTTTTGTTCATTGGTAATATTTGAGACAAAGAATTGATGATAGTTCATCAACCGATGTTTGGGATGTATGCCTCCGCCATAGCGAATAGATACTTGCCCTTGAACATAGTACAACGCTTGATCGAGCCTAAAGAGTAAGCGAAGCATCGTTTTGGGGGGCAATAACTTGGTTGGTAACAGCAAAAGAGAAAGGATAAGGCGTTTCAAACTGTTTCTCCGATAACAATACCTTTGCTAGGTGCTCAGGTTTTTGTAGGGTGAATTGCCCCAAGTGAGCAGGTTTTCTACAAAAACTGATCCATTAATAGTGGATTAAGGGGGTCTAGGAAGGGTTTTAATAGATATGTGGCGTAAACATGATCGCGAAAATCGAGGGAAGCAACAACGTTTTCAATTAAATTAAAATTTATTCTGCTAACCACGGTTTTCAAATGTGCTATCTGGGCAAAGGTGTTGATTACATTACCTTAAAAAAGACTTCTCGATCTAGCTTGCCCCAGCAATAAAGCTTTGTCAAAATTTCATAATCCTGACGGAAAAAATGCATTAGGTTTTTTATTCCTAAGTCCGAAAGTGAGCTCTTACTTTCTATGTCTGGATTACGGTGTGATGTCAACTCATTGTGATAGCCAAAAACTTTAAAGATATCTTCATCAAGGTTTTCTTGCATTAGAACCGCTTCAATTTGCTCGGGTAAACATTTTTGCAGTAATTCAGCGAGATAGAAGGATATATCTTCCCGAATATGATGAATGTGACGTATATCTTTTTGTGCCATTTTGTTTATAGAGCCATCCTCGTCATAAAGTGCTTCCGCCAAATTATTGAGAGTCCCATATTTCACAAGAACTTCATACTCTCTATGAAATCGGTCTCGCTGTTTACCCTCTTCAACGACCCATTTGTAGCGCCAACGAAAGGCAGATTGAACTCGTGATATAGGATTTCGTGCGATGATAATGTATTTAAGGTCGGGTCTGTAAATAGGCTTGCGAATATGGACTTCGTATACATCTTTGTTTTGAGTTGCGTTTTGTATACCATTTTTGATAGTACGGCCACCGCTTTTTCCTATATGAATCAACACTGTTGAATTTTGAGGGACACTCCACATATCTTTAATTTGTAGACGACGATCCCATATTTCTGACTGATACCATCTTTTCTTAATCCAACTCTTCATAAATCTTTTGTTTTTCTTGTTGTGACCAAAAGTAGCGATGAAAAAACAGGTGGTTTGAATCATTATTGGTGTATACCAAAGCGAACAAAGAACACTTGTCCCTGTCA